>JBJHAY010000147.1:0-8588 GCA_050485205.1 Gammaproteobacteria bacterium | reverse complement strand
GCACCACCACGTCGTACTCGTTGACACTGATCTTGTAGAGGGCGTCCGCCCCATCATAGGCCAGATCCACCGCCATGGCATGTTGCCGCAGCCCATCGGCAATGGCATCCCCAAGCTGCCGCTCATCTTCAACGACCAATACGCGCACGATAGCCTCCGGTGCTTGAATATAACCCCATTCGGCATGGGCGGGTAATCAACCCTTATACCATCGTGAGAACCTGAGCTGGGGTAATCTCAACAGGAATGCTGCTACCATATCCTGGACAGGCGCTGCCGGACAAAGGCCTGCCCCGCGGCCGAAGGAAATCTTAAAGCAAGTCGCTGTTGGCACAGCGTTAGCCCGGATATGACACATGACTCATCGGCGGCACCACCAAGGTATTGTGCGCCCCCGGAAATGGCCGGCACAATTGAGGCTCGAATGAAAAACCAGATGGGTCAATTCCTTCCAATCGGGAGGAGTGCGTAATATGTGGCGGTCTGTCGGTCGGACGTTCGTCGTCGCAGTCAGCTCTGATGGGCAAGGCCCTGGGCATCGTCTACCGCCGCATCGCTACTTGGCTGATCAGGCAGACTGGCTTTACCCACGCCAGCGCCCGCACCGGCGCGGTGACTTTCATCCAGCGCTTTGGCTCCGCCCTGAACCTGAATGTCCATTTTCACATGCTGTTCCTGGATGTGGTCTACGTGACCAGAAGCCATAACGGCAACAGCAGTCAGGTATTCCGCCGGGTCAGCGCGCCTGCAAAGGCCGATCTGGTGCAGCGGGACTTGGGGTAATACCGCTCAACCAGTTGGTACAGCAGGGTCTGCTCGTGTTCGGCGAAGATCAATGCTTGCACCTTATGAAGAAAGCGCTATCATTTCATCATGAATAACAAACACAAAAGGATCTTGGAGATTATTTGGGCTGATCCCATTAATGGGGATCTGGCATGGGCAAGAGTCGAATCGCTTTTTGTCAGTCTGGGCTGCAAGCTGATTGAAGCTTCAGGCTCATCTGTTACCTTCGAATATCAAGGTTGCAGAGCCACCTTTCACTGGCCTCACCCCGGCAAGGAAGCACTACGCTATCGCATCAAGGCCGCAAGGGAATTTCTCGAACGTATAGGTGTAAAGCCATGACCAGCACAATGCAATATCGTGGATCACTGCTGTCCCATAACTCGAACATAAAAAAGGCCTGAATCTCAACAAGTTGTTACAATGGATGTGCTAGCAAACACTGGAAAAACAGGAGGATTCAGGCCTTGGCACATCATAATACGGTATTCGCTCAATTGCTAAAATTTCTTCCGAGACATGAATTCGAAACCCTCGCCAATCAGCACCATGAGGGCCAAAGGCTGCGCAAAATGACGCGCTGGTCTCAGTTCGTCGCGCTTGCCATGGCCCAGTTGTCCGGTCGCGCCAGCCTGCGTGACATTGTCTCGAATCTCTCTGTCTAGGCGGCCAAGCTTTATCACTTGGGCAGTGCCATGGTGACCCGCACCACGCTTGCCCGTGTCAATGAAAGCCAGCCCTACACGCTTTACGAAGCACTGTTTTACAAGTTGCTTGCCCGGTGTCAGCAGTTTGCCCCCAAGCATGGCTTCCGCTTCCAGAACAAGCTGTATTCTCTCGATTCCACCACTATTGATCTGTGTTTGTCGATCTTTCCCTGGGCCAGTTTCCGTTGTACCAAGGGCGCCATCAAACTGCATGTCGGCCTCGATCACGATGGCCTGATTCCCAGTTTTGTCACCGTGACCGATGGCAAGGCTCACGATATCACTGTTGCCCGTAGCCTTGAGTTGCCGCGTGCCAGCATCATCGTCATGGATCGTGCCTATGTCGACTATACTTGGTTTAACGCCTTGAATGACAAGAGAATCTTCTTTGTCACGCGCCACAAGCGCAATGCCACCTACATGGTCGTCGAACGCCAAGCCGTTGCCAGGAACCAGGGACTGACGAGCGATCAAGTCATTCTCATCACTGGCAGCAAGGCTGATGCCTGTCCGATTCCGCTACGCCGAATCGGTTACCGTGATCCCGAGACCGGCAAGCATTACGTGTTTCTGACCAACAACTTTCAACTGGCTGCCAAGACCATTGCCGAGATCTATAAAGCCCGTTGGCAGATTGAGCTTTTCTTCAAATGCATCAAGCAGAATCTGAAGATCAAATCCTTTGTTGGCACTTCCAGAAATGCAGTACTCACACAAATCTGGATTGCCATGTGCACCTATTTGCGGCTGGCCTGGATCAAGTTCAGTAACGGTATCTGCCAGAGCCTTCAGCAAATGATTCGCTTGCTCCAGCTCAACTTGTTTGAGCGCAGGGAGTTCTTGTCATTGTTGCAAGGGGCTCCTCCTGTACCGCCAGATGACTCGCTACATCAGCAGCTTAGGTTTCTATGAAAATTTATGGGACAGCAGTGATACGAAACAAAAACTATTTTCGGATACCCCCAATTTACTTATTGAACACATTGATATTCGTATCCTACTTTAAGATGGCCCGTAATTCCCCGCACTTCCTGAAGCTCCAACTCCACGAATGGGTGGTTCACGGAAAACGCCTTAACTCCATAGTTTGGATGTAATCTACGGCCTCGATCGACGTCAGGCCAAGCCGGAAGCACATCGATTTGGCATGGATTCAGCCTGCTGAGGGCTGCCAAAGAATCGCCGATGGAAAGCCTAAGTAACGAGAGACCATCATTTTCACTGTTCATTGCAAGAATCAAGATACGTCTCCCTTCATCCCAGTGAAAGTGGGTAAATCCGAAATACCCATGGTCCGGCGAAATTTCACCCTTCGGATAGATTTGGATTCCCGGACTCCTTATGCCACTCAGCCTGGCCATTTCACGCGCGTATTGAATGTCGTACAGAAAAAAACCGGACTCTGCGGGCAACATCCTAGGGTAGTGCTTTTCAAATACAACATATCGTCCATTCGCAAAAACGTCGGCACGATATGTATTCAATTGATCAACTGTTTCCTGAGTCACTAAATCCACGATGGAGATGGAGAATCCGCCGTACGGCAATGACCCTCGAACTATGCCGTAGTTGTCATACAGAGAAATCTCGATTAACTCATATGCGGCGCTGAGTATCGGAAAAACGACGGGCTCGCCTGCCCCTTTCAATGCCTGCAAGTAGAACCTTTCACCCCCCACGCAGTCTTCGCACTGTTCCGTTCGCTCAAGCGAAAGCTGCCAATCACCATTGCGAGCAGAAATCTGCCCATTAGCGCGGACTGGATGCAGGGAAAGAACCAAGATCAAGAAGACCACCTTGCTGAATATTTTCACACTACCGCCCTAATAAAGAAGAAACGTTTGTGCTGATGGAGTGAAGTGAAGGGTGCTTGTATTCTAGACCATTTACTTGAGATTCGCCTTCTTTCCTCTGCGGCATAGGCTCAGGTGTACGTCAGCGCCAGCCACAGCCTCGGGGATGCTCCACCGCCCTGAAGCAGGCAGATCTCACCCCGCCACCAGCGCCTCCGTGGGCGCCAGTCGGGCCGCGCGCATGGCTGGATACAAGCCCCCCATGGCGCCGATGATCAGGGTGGCTATCATGCCACCGGCAATGGCCCACAGCGGCAGCACGAAGGGCCAGCCCTGCAAGCTCGAATAGGTGGCGGTGACCAGTGAGCCGATGACGATCCCCCCGATCCCGCCCAGGCTGGAAAGCAACAGTGCCTCGCTCAGGAATTGCAGCCGGATATGCGAGCGTGTCGCGCCCTGCGAGCGGCGCAGGCCAATTTCGGCACGGCGTTCCAGCACCGAAATCACCATGGTGTTGACCACCCCGATCCCCCCCACCAGCAGGGCCACCGCGCCCAGCCCCACCAGCAGGCCGGTGAAGGCGATGTCCGCCGCAGCCTGGGCCGCCAGTACATCCGAGGGCCTTGAAACATCCACTTCATTGGGTTGTGCCGGGTTCGCGGTGTTGCCCAGCAGCGCGCTGACCCTGTCCACGGCGTCCGGCCGGGTTCTCACGTAAATGGTGGTGATGTCCGCCTCGATGTTGAAATACTGTGCCGCTGCCGGCCAGCCCATGAACACGCCGAAATCGAGGGAGGGCACCAGGGTGACCGGTGCCAGGATGCCGATGACGGTCACCCAGCGCTTGCCAAGCCAGATCTGCGCCCCCAGGTGCCTGGCGTTGATGCCCATCCGGGACGCCGCGCGGTCCCCCAGCACCACCGCCGGATAGCCCGCCAATGCCGGATCAAGCCAGCGGCCGACGGCCAGTGTCGCGCCCAGGGTTGCGGGCAATTCCACTGTCGCCGTGAACACTGAGAGGCCGCCGGTCTGGATCGTCGGAATGCGGTTATGGCGGTATACCCGCAGACTGGTGAGCCGACCAACGGCACTGACTGCCTGCACCTCGGCCAGGCGCCCGATCATGGCGGGAGATTCTTCGGGCAGCGTGGCCTGCTGGCCCAGAAAGCTGGTGCCGGGTTGCACGGTGAGCAGGTTGGTGCCCAAAGCGTCCAGCATGCGATTCAGTTCGGCGCGACTGGACGCCGAAATGCCCACCACCGCCTAGTCTGTAGCGGCACAGCAAAGATATTGCTTGATGCATGAAACATGAATCATAATCTGGGCATGCTGGCGGAGAAGGGCAGATTCTCAGTGGCAGCAACAATCTGAATGTTAGTGCCAAATAGTCGCTGAGAGAAAGAAAAATGCCCATTCGGTATAGCTTACTAGATTCCACAGGACGACTAGCACCTCATGCGGCATCGATAAAGGAGGCTGTGGAGGCAGCGCTTGATGTGATCCATACATACTTCGAATGTGACATTGATGTTTGCATCAGCTACTTTCCCGGAGGCACCAACCCGGATTTAGGTATTGGAGGAGGCAGTTTCAGCCCGCACTTGCTGAATATTTTCCTCGATACTGAGAACCCAAAAGTAGCGCACTCAATTAATGCCGAGATGCTTGCGGTACTCGCCCATGAAGTACATCACTGCGTCCGATGTGACAGACTCGGCACCGACACGACTCTTCGTGATTATCTCGCTACAGAAGGTCTCGCTTGTTGTTTTGAGGCAGAGCTTACTAACTCTAGCGCCCCATCTTTCATTCCAGAAGAGCTGATTCGGTTATGGGAGGATTTTTACCTGGATATGGAGCCCTATTTGGAAGATTGCCAATTTGATTTTGATACGCTATTTCTTGGAAAAAGCCCTCATCGTTTCCCAAGATATGCAGGTTATGCAGTGGGATTTGGGCTCGCCAGAAAATACACGGTCGAAGCACGGCATTCGGCTGCCACCGCCGTTCATATCGCCTCGGATGCAATCATTCCAGGTCCTTAAGATCACAGAACCTGGCTGGGCGCTTGGGCCATCTCCGCCGCGGGCACCGCCCTTGCTTCCAGGGTGGGGGCAGGGACTGGCGGACTGAATCTACATGCCAACAGACATCATGGACAATGCGACCAAAAAGGAATTGCAGGGTGATGTGTGGTTTCAGGATGGCTTAGAGGTGATTTTGGCCATCCGACTGACAGATTCAGCCTGATTTAAGGGCTCACAAGGCTTCTGCCAGTGATAAACAGCACAAACTCAAGCTTTAAAGGAAGGCTCGACGACACAGCAGTACCCGTTTATTCTTCCTATCCTCCCTTTTGCAAAAGGCACGACAGTATTATTTGGTCCGACTGTAAGACTTTATCATGTGTATGTTAATTTTGGGCTCTTTCCAACGCTCGCTCCAGAGCTTCTAATTCTCCAAATTCGATGGCATCGCGATAAAACCAGTCCGGCTTTTGCACCAGTGTGTCGTCAAGCCACCAGTCAAATACTTCAGCAGCCTGAATTCTTATAAGGTTGTAATGTTCTCTTCTCGCCAAAATGCCAGGCAACAGAGGTGACTCCGGATCGGTATTCTGCAGGACATCACGCTGGATTGAGGCCCCGAAAACAGTAGCGCCCCAGCTCTTGCCTGCATCTTCCAGTCTGGCTCCCATGTTGAAACAGGCATTTTTCCATAAGTCATCCACGGCACCTTTCACACGACAAATTCCCAACAGGTAATCGTAAAAGCCATAGGAATAAACCGCGCCAGAATATCCCTCTGAAGCAAGATTCAGTTTATCCGCCGGATACCCCCTGGTCGATAATTCACTTCTTACCAAGTCCAGTTTATCCAGATAGTAATCATTTATAGTGCTGGCGTTCAGGCCGGTTTCAATTGTTGCCAGCGCCAGTGAATCTTCTCCCCTTTGCAGCAGGGAGGAGGCTACGATCAGGTAGGGGATGAAATTATCACTATCCATTGCTATCAGACTATCCATCGGGCTGCCATTGCAAAAAATGTGAATGTTGCTTTCACTGCAGTATTCGATTATCAGGCTAAGCCTTAAGCGTTCGTGTTCGCTCTTCGGAAGTTCCTGGCTCAGAAAATACGGCAAAGAGCCGTGCTCATGATGCTTGGCCACCATTGCCGCAACCAGCGGATCGTAGGTTGACGCAGGGGTGGCTGCACTATCGAGATAGTTTGAAATATATTGCTCATCGATCCCTGACAATTCGAGAAACTGCGCATGCGCTTGCCCTGCGATAACAGCAACAGCCAAAACGGTGCAAATCGTTCTGATCAGTCTCATGATGATTACTCTGCCATGGCCATTGGATAGTAACTCATTCCGTTCTTTGTGACCTTCGCTCCAGTGGAATTTTCTTTAATAGTCTTGCCTTGAGGTTTTGCGAAACCTTCCGTCTCGATCATGAGATAAGATCCATGATAATCCAAGCAAGTAAGGCCATCTTCCTCAAATAGCACCTTCAATCCAAAAAGGTTTTTGTAAAAGGCCACGCATTCATCATACTTCTCTGTGTTCAGAATTATACCTGTTCGAGCAATATTCAAATTCACCTCCCACAAGCGCTTGATCGTTAAAAACCGACGACCCTGAAGGAGGCGTCGGAGGCGCGTATTATTCTGCTTTGTTATGCGGCACTTGCACAGCACCATGACTGCGACACCCGTTTCCAAGTCCTCATTCGTAACGCAACGATTCCACCGGGTGTGCACTGGCTGCCCGGTAGCTGTGACCCACAATAATCACTATGGCAATCAGCACTGTACTCGCAGTCACCAGCAAGTACAGCAGGGACGGCACTTCCACCGCTGACGAGAACTGCTGCGTATACTGGCCGATAGCAAACCAGGCGGCAACACAAGCAAGGGCGCAGGCGAGCAATACCGGCTTGAGGAAATCCCATGTCAGCAAGCTGATCACCATGCGTGTCGTCGCGCCCAGTACTTTGCGTACGCCCACTTCCTTGGTGCGCCGCTCAGTAGAGTAGAGCACCAATGCATACAATCCCATCACCGAAATGATGATCGTGACCACACTCGCAAAGGTCGCCGCAATGCTGATGCCCTGCGTCTGTGCCGCAACGATGCCATTGTAGGTATCGCTGAAGAAACTGCGATTGATTGGCAAGCCTGGATGATGACGTGCCCACACGTCGTCGATGAAGGCCAGCGTGCTTTCCTGTTGCCTTGGGTCAAGTCTCACCAGCAACACACGGACGGGCCCCCTGGTGGCGCGCAGGATGTCAGTGGATGGTGAGTCCAGCCCGCCACTGAAGCGGAAATCTTCCACCACCCCGATGATGCGATTGGAACCCAGGGATGCCGGTCGGCTTTGGCTGATGATCTGGTCGAGTGCGGCCTCTGGTGAATCAAATCCCAGGGTTCTTGCTGCCTGGCGGCTAATAACTGTAGCCGGCGGCAGCGTGGGTTCCGTCGGGCTTTGCCCGAAATGGAAGTCAGTGGCAAGCTCGTCGGAAAACCAGCGCCCGGCAATGAGTCTTAGTCCCAGCGTATCGAAATAACCCGGGTCCACCATCACCCAACTCATGTTGCGGAATTCATTCGGTCCATAGTTCGGTCGCGAAAAGGGCACATTCAAACCCGCAGCTGGTGGCAGCAGGTTGGTTCTGCTCGTGGCAAGAATGCCGGGATACTCGCGCAACTCGTTGACCATGGCCTCATAGCCGACGCTGTCGATACCACTCTGCACCACGGTATCAATGACGAGCAGGTTGTCCTTGTCGAACCCTATGTCCATCGTATTGAGATGACGGATCTGCATGACAATCGCCAACGCCAGCAGGATCAGCGCAGTAGAAAAACCAAACTGCACCACGGTAACCCCCGCGCGCGGCAAGCTGCTGGGGCGGGCTTGCAAGCCCGCGTCCTTAATGACCAGCGCTGGCTTGAAGCGCGCCAGTGCCAATGCTGGCAACAGTCCGGACAACACGCCAGTTGCCAACACAAACAGCACCATCTGCGCGACAGAACTGGTCGCCAATACAGAAGCAAAGGTGAACTTGGTGGCCGTCAGTGCTGTGTAGACAGGAATCGCGAGTTCAATCGCTGGCAGTGCCAGCACCAGTGCAAGCAATGTCAATAGCATGGAGTCCAGCAAGAACTGCACCACGATCTGGGTATGCGTGGCACCCAGGGCCCGGCGCACTCCCACTTCCTTGCTGCGCTGCTTCACTTGCACCAACGCCAGATTGGCGAAGTTGATGCAGGACGTCAGCAGGATCAGTACGGC
>JBJHAY010000146.1:0-8590 GCA_050485205.1 Gammaproteobacteria bacterium | reverse complement strand
GACCTGTACACCTGCCGCGCCCATTTTCTCCATGGCACGCATGGTTTCATCCCGCAAAACCTCGGGATTACCCATGGGGATGGATGCGATATATCCAGGAAAACGATCAGGATACTTGGCACAAAGCTCAGCCATATCATCGGTACCAACCTGGGAAAGATAGAGCTGCTTATCCGGACTGGCCACTATCTCCAATGGCGGAGAAGCCAGAGAAAGAATCTGGCTGTAATCTTCAAACATGTCCATGATCCGAAAACGCTCTTCCAGATTCGTCATCATTGGAACCTGCTCTGAACGCATGGTGATGTTTGTCATTGGTCCCGTAACTTCTTTAAGCTTTGCATAAAAATTTTCGGGCCAGATATGGTTGAAAATATCTATTTTCCTCATCCTACAACTCCTGAAATATTGTTTAATGGCATGCCCGGCGTCGTGATCGATAGTGACGCCAAGTCTACTAATAGGGATTACTGCAGAAGGCCAAGCCTATGGATTGCATCATCGAGCCGCTCCTCAAGAAAGGCTCTGAAGTCTTCTGCGTCTACAAAGGGGTGTGGTTCTGCAGCCTGTCTAGTGGCAAGCAGTTCCGCCCGCTGGAATATCAATGAAGCCCAAGGATGGCTTGTCAAGTTCACCTCGACATTGTCAAGCTGAGCCTGCAATCTCCTTACTGAGTCAATAAATGTTGCATAGTCCTCTTTTCTGCCGGATGTCACATTGTGCCCACCGAAGAGAAAAGCCTTGTGTGCATTGGTGCCATCCATGACCATGAATTCAATTGATAATACGCCCTTGGTGTGGCCCGGGGTTAAATAAAACTTTAACTGAGTATTACCCAAGGCCAGAGCATCTCCGTCATTGATGATGACATCTGGGGTCAGATCGGTCAGCTGCCAGTCCTCCCTGCTCATGGCTATAGCGGAACCGCTGGCAGTGGCAAAATATTCGGCGCCTCCCACATGATCATTATGTCCATGTGTAATCAGGATATAACGAATGTCCTGCGCGGAGTAACCAAGTGCAATGATGCTATCCATGGCCTGAGCCGAGAAGTCACCATAGAGTGTATCAATCAAAATCAACCCCTCCTCGGTTACCAACAGGTACGCGCTGACAAACGTTGTACCAATATAATAAAGATTGTCGAAGAGTTGGATGGGACCAGAAAATTCCTGGGTTGCTGGATCGGCGGACTCAGGTCTATGACCGTGCACTGCGGCACTGAGGGTTTCCGCATACGTTACGTTCACGTCCAATAAGAAGAGAAGGAGTATCAGGCATCCCTGCCTTTTCAATTGAGCCATCATAGTGAACATTCCACCCGCGTAGCACCAACACCAAGTAAATTTGTCGGCAACAAGGTTATCACTGCCGCAAATCAATCATAGTCAGGGCCGACGATATGATCCAAGTCGAGGTTATTGTCCTGGCAGAAATACTCCAACATATCTTCGCTTGACCAGGGAATATTCCAGCTGGCAGTCCAAGGCCTGGTATAAGCCTTGGGATCATCTATGGTGACCTCGTAATGCAAGGTGTCATGGTTTGGCCTGGAAATTCTCTCAACCAAATGCAGCGCATCAGTGTGAACCATTCCCGTTGGCCGTCTTGCAAACCAGAAGCGCTCATTGAAATGCACCGAGTCCACCACCAGCGTATCCCCCTCCCAATGGCCAACTGAATGACCAAAGTAGGATGGATCATAATCATCAAGGCTGGGGTGTTCCCTGCCATCCATGTAGATCACCCTGAAGCTGTGAGGCCCACCACCAGAGAGAACATAGATTCTATCTCCTCCCTTGTTTTGTACAATTTCGATGCCCACTGGGGTATGAAACTGTCTTGGTCCGCCATTGGGTACGCATTGAGGATGTGGATCATCCCTGCCAAGGGTATCAAGACGATATTGCACCAAGGCTTTGGTCCATGGCTGAAACGGCGCAACTTTATCGATATCTTCCGGATTGACCAGAAAGGCACCATTCATTTCAACAAAATTTTCGGAGAGATTGCCCACGCCACTGTTCCAGTGACCTCTCTCTCCAGGGACTTGCCCCAGGTTAACCGTGCCATCTTCAAATCTGGGTGTTGGTCTTGAATTGCCGGCTGTTTGCGTGTTGCCGATATTCGCCAACAGGCATAGTGCAAGACCAACACTGGTCAATACTGAAATTTTCATTACGAATTCCCACCATCATTTAGCATCAACAGTTATTCCTACCTGCTGGAAGTCAGCAGTTCTTCCCCAGAATCCAGATTCTTCACGTCTGTTGCATTGAGAAGAGGACTACCATCCCTTGCCAGAAAGCCGAAAACCTCAAGCATATCACCAGGCTGAAGGGTATTGGCGCTCCAACCTCTGCCACGCATGGCAGCGATATTGGCCAGTTCGAATGCCCACGGTGTCACCGTGCCATCCTCATTGACCACATCAAGATAGAAGTAAACATGCGGATTTCTCCACTCCACCTTGGTAACCATTCCCTGCAACGTGGCAGGCTTGTCACCATCATACTGAGCAGAGAAAGAGTGATGTGCATCAACATCATCGGCGTGGGAGATCAGCATCAACATAACCGATGCCGCCATGAGTAAATTTTTATAAAACATAGTTCACCTCCAAGAAATTAATTGATAACGACTCGGAAAGGACCGGATTCACCACCTCGCTTCCAGGTGCCTGCTATCGCCCTTTCACGTGCTGACCCAAGATTTTCAATTTTGCCAAGCACCTCATAATCAACGCTCTGACCTTCGCCATCACGCCGACTGGCCTTGATCACAAGAGACCAGTCCGATGGGTCCAATACCGCTGACTGTATGGCCATTCTTGCAGTATTCTCGATGATGGTGCCGGATATGACCTGATCCTCACTAAAATCCAGCAATATCAGCAAGCGAACACTTTGACCCTGTGCGTCGGTCCAATTACCACTCCAACTACCCACCAATGGATGGCCATGCTGGGCACTGATCTTCGCAGTCGACAACATCAACATCAATATTGCTGTTGTGAATAGTAGCTTTCCATGGAAAGCGTTATTGACTAATTTCATTCCCATCTCCGGTTTGCATCAATCTCAATAGTGTGGATGACATCCTTGTCATCACCTCACGCCTGTCATATCAACAGGCTGTTAAGCCTAGAAGTTATAATTGGCACTCAAATTATAACGTCTGCCGAAAATATCATAGCTGTTATTGAATTGCTGAGTACCTCCTCTGGTGGAGAACCCGGGCACCACGGGGGGAGCACGATCCATCAGATTCTGAATATTAAGGCTGACATTCCAGGTGGCACCATTTGCCATTTCTCCGTTGTAGCCAAGCCTGGCGTTCCACCAGGTCATCATGGAGACAGTGTTGATATCCACATCAACGCCTTGAACCCAGTTGACATCTCTTCTCACTGAATCAACATACCGATTCTGCAACTGCACAAAATATGGGCCAAAGCCGTAGTTTGCCGTGAGCACATGAGTATATTTCGGTGTATTGAGCACGCCAGCAACATCAAGTGGAGTACCACCAAAAGCTGTGGTCGAGTTTTCATTCAAATAGGCACCGAGCCAGCGTAGCGTAAAGCTCTCAGTGGTATTTGGAAGAAAATTTGGCTCAGTCCTCCAGGAGACTTCAAGATCTGTGCCTCTTACCCTTGCGTCGCTCAAGTTGAGAAATGTTTGGCGGATGTTCACCAGTTGTCCGGCGGAGTCTCTGATGATCTGATCGCAAAGGATATTATTCAAGTGACACTCATTGAGTATTCGCTGGGCATTGAGTGTCGTCACCCGGTCTGAAATCTTGATGTCATACCAGTCCAGCGCCACCTGGAAGCCGCTCAACCAGTTACCGGCCTGTGGCTGCCATACGATGCCGCCTGTCAAGGTCCTGCCAACCTCTGGCGCCAGATCAGGGTTACCACCGGAGAGCGTATTGGTCTGAACCGTGGCATTGTTGAAGCGCGGATCAAGCACGGATGAACCACCACCCTGGGCATCAAACAATTCCTGGAAGGTTGGTTCGCGCATATCCTGTGAACTGGTTACCCGCAGACGCCAATCACGATGAAACCTGAAGTCGAAACCAACCTTCCAACTGTCTGCCACGCCGCTGCGGCGATATTCTGACTGTCGATATGCCAAGGTAAGATCCAACTGCTGTTCAAATCCATATTGATTACCAATCGCCGCCTCCCACACAGGCACATGCAATTCAGCAAACCACTCCCAAACGCTTTGTTCACCACCAATATTGGGCACGGTGGAAAAGAGATGGAGGTTGGCACTACCGCCCTGGATTCCTGGCGGTATGCCTCTGATACCTAACGCTGGGACATTAATCGGTGGACCCAGTTCTTCTGTCGTCACTACCTTGCCATCAACTCCAGTTCCAGGATTTGTTTTTGCCAGATCCAGGAAGCTTTGTTGCCTCCAAGTCAAGCCAGCAGCAAAGCTCACTTCACCCGCTGGCAGGCTCATCAATCCACCAGTCAAAAGCAACTCTGCAAAATCCTGATCCACCCTGCCATCCACAGCCTTGTAACTGGTGACATAGTCCAGGGCTTGCTGACTCATGTTGCCACTACCAAAAATATTGACTGGCACACAATCCCTGATGGTGTTATCGAGCCCAATTGGTGATTCCAATGGCTTGGTGTTGCCCTCTACACCTGTCACCTGAAAAGGATCAAGGGGTACAGACGAAACCCGACCAGCCACGGAGTCTCTGAGCTGCGCCGGAGTTGGATTATATAGTTGTACACGGCACACAATTGCGCCTGTATTGGGATCTCTCACTGCATCCATGCCAAGATACAATCTGTCTTGCCTGATAACATTATGACCTTCTGGATTACTCTTTGATCTCGCTCTCTGAAAATGGCCATCAAGAACCCAGTCCAGTTTTTCGAATCTGTATTCAAACCCTGTACTGATATGCCACTGAGTAAGTACATTTTCAGTAACGGTATTTGATCCAACCTCTGGCCTGTCGGTATAAGAACCAAGCTTACTTATATTCAACTGCGATATATTGTTGTCAACCATCATCTGCCTGACATCAGCAGGCAAAAAGGCATTGTCTGGAGCGATTAAGATGTTCCAGGGAGATTCAAGTTCAAAGCCCCCTCTGATGAAATTATTGTTCGACTCGGTCCTGCCTCCTCGTACATCCCCTCTCACCGAAAGTCTGTCAGTAACATCGAATTTCAAACCACCAAAATATGCGCGACTGACGACATTTGCTGCCGCAGGGCTGTTATCAAATGTTTGGTAGGCTATTCCAGATTCCGGCCCTCCAGACATTGAAGAAGTGCCGCCAGGCTCTCCAGGCCAAGACACAACATCACCGGGGATAAAATCAATCAAGCTTCTGCCATCAAGACTGAATTGTTTTCGATGCATTGCGGTTCCAGGTGCCGAAATCAGACCATTGGGAGAGGACAATGTCGACACCACATTGGGCAGGGTAAGTCGTTGTGGTACTCCAGTTGCCCCAGGTGACCAAGCCGGATTTTTTACCCAGCCTATCCTTTCAAAGTTGGACACACTTGATCTATCGCCTCTAATCTGCTTGATTTCTCTCGATTCAAATGAACCAATTACATGCAGCCTGTCATTGAAGAACGAAGTACCACCGGCCAATCCCACCTGCCACTGCTGCCCAGCACCCGTTTCATGAACACCAGACCCGATATTGGCTTTTAAACCTTTGAATTCTCGGTCAAGCACAAAGTTAACAACGCCACCAACGGCATCGGCTCCATAGGCAGCCGATGCTCCTCCTGTCACTACATCGACACTTCTCATCAGTTCAGTGGGTATCAAGTCCGAATTGACTGTACCATCCTTGTCTGAAGGCGGAAGACGATGGCCATCTATCAGCACCAATGTTCTGTTGCCACCCAAATTCCGCAAATTGAGGAAGGAGTAAGTATTGGCAGCTGGACTGAACCTAGAGCCACCAGAAGACATTTGGGTAGTTCTATTACCAAAAAATTGCGGCAGATTGCTCAACTGCTGGGATATAGTATTACCTGGCTCGTAATCCCTTAGCTCTTCAACACTCAGGGATGTCACTGGCGTCGAAGTTTCGAAACCAGAAGTTGCCCTGATTCTTGAACCGGTTACTGCAATTTCTTCTATTGAGCCCTCTCTTTGCTGGGCATTTACGCTTTCTGTGCCAGTGCCAGCGAACAGAGCTGCCATTGCGGAAAATAGAATTCTGCGCCTCACGTTCGGATTATCGCCAACCATTACCTCGTCCCCCTCGTTGTCAGCCAGCGCAGCTTTTTCATCTTCGTCATCCACGCGGATGGCACGAATGACCAACTGCCTGGTCTGAGCTGTTATTGATGCTTCAAACCCAGTTCCCTCAAGCAGGATCATCAGGGCTTCCTCCAATTGGAAATTTCCATTGATTGGATTGGCCTTGATATCGGCAAATGTGTCACTCGGGAAGAGAACAGGAAGCTGGGATTGCCGTGCAAATCGCAGCAGCGCAACGCCAAGAGGCTCTTCAGGAATGTCAAAGTATACCGTTTGCGCTCTGGCATAAGATCCAACAGCGCCCGCTACAAGGGCAGCAACTATCACTCTTTCCCATCGATACCCGCTTTTTTTGCAGAGCTTTACCATGGGTGATTTAAATCGCTGTCGGTACATGAGACAATTTGAAAGCGATTATCCTCTATCAATATTTTAATAATTTATGGACGAGAATATTTTTGAAAATTACTGAGAGACAAGATATATGGAATTATCAGTAATATATTGAGCATCAACATTAAAGTTTTCACGCATTGCGATAAGCAGACCGTCGATATCGCCGGCCTTGAAATAACCGCCAACTTTTATATCCTTGATCGCCTCATCGGCTTCAATTACCACCTGGGTATATCGGCTAACTTCCTTGATGACTTCTTCAAGTGTATTCTCCTGAAACAGAAGCATGCCGTGCCGCCAGGAAAGTCTGATCTCCATTTCATCCGCCATCAGCCTTCTGACTTCAAGAATTTCCGCTTCCACGCTGACAATAGCCATTTCTCCCGCCGTCAGTGATACGGGCGCATCCTGCACTGGGTCAAGCTCGGCAATTTCATTCCCGACCATCTCCTGGGTCTTTTGCAGACTGACTTCTCCCTGGGTGACAGTCACCTCAATTCCATCATCCAGGTGCTGGATCGCAAACGCCGTACCCACTGCCTGTATCAATTTGCCACCGGCATAAACTCGGAAGGGTCTGGTCTCATCCTTTGCGACCTCGAAATGCACTTCACCACTCTTCAAGCGGACGACGCGCTCTGTAGACGAGTACCCCACTTCCAGCAAGGTATTGGTATTCAGGATCATGCTGGAACCATCCACCAGCATGACCGTGGATTGCTCGCCGATCCTGGTTTCATAGCTTTGGACCCGGGCAGCGACCTGTTGCATGTCTGATGCCACAGGCATGTGGAAGGCCTTGAAATTAAACAGGCTGCCCAATGTAATCACACCCAGCAGAATGCTGGCAGCAGCAGCGACAAGAGCCTTTCGAGGATTGTTTCTTTTGATCGGCGGCTGATACTGCTCCAACGGAAACACTGGAGCCAGGTCTGACAATACCCCGAAGTTGTCCCACATTTCTGCCATTTCCAGCAGCATTTCCTTGTGCTCTGGACTTTGATCCAGCCAGGCTCCCAACTCTTCTATGTCTTTTTCCGTAGGACCGGCGTCCAACCTGGCCAGCCAGCAACAGGCACGATCCCGGATTTCTTCCCGAGCGGCCCTGGGGTTGGAAAATTTGATTATATTATTGTTCGTCACTTATTTAATTTGCCCTTCAAGGCACTCCTGGACACTTCGTCGTTGTGTATGGCCGTATGCCCCCGACTGACCATGTACTGGGCAGTCATCAGCATTCCCTTAGCCACGTGCTTTTCCACTGTACTTGGGCTGATGCCAAGATAGACAGCAATTTCCTGCTGACTCAGCCCATAGACCTTTTTCAGAATGAAAACCCGGCGACAAACCAGAGGCAGCTCTGCCACGGCACGGCAAAACACCAGAAACTTTTCTTCTGAGTGACACTGGGATTCCACCACCTCTTCATGGGTTGCCATTTCCTCCGCGGCGGTTTCTTCCAAGGAACTGCTCATCTTTCGTTCCGCTCGATTGATGTGATTGAGAGCAATATTCCTGGCGGTTCTGACCATGAAGGCCCTGGGATTATCGATCTGCTGCTTGCGGGCAGCAGAATAGGAGAGCACAAAGGTCTCCTGCACGATATCCTCGATTTCGTCCGGCCTTACAATGTGACCAATTACCCTGAACAACAAAGCCCTGTGGGCCAAGAAGTTCTCGACCAGCGCTTTCATCACACCGGACGGCACAGTGTCTTCTTGTGATGATGTCATTACCCCCCCTGGACCAGCCAGCATCATCCAACGGATGCTATTGTTTAATACTCTTACATCTTTTATAGAGATTTTCTATGGCTTTTATATTTAATTTTTAAGGCGCCAATTCTACCTTTAGACGCATGAGACAAATCTGGAGGCAAAATCCACTACTCTCGGCACGCTGGCCAAGCTATTCAGCAGTTTGGGACG
>JBJHAY010000145.1:0-8603 GCA_050485205.1 Gammaproteobacteria bacterium | reverse complement strand
TGCCCGAGGCGCTGGGGCCGACGATGCCGAGGGCCTCGCCTGGGTTGAGTTGGAAGGAAACGCCGCGCACCACGGCCACATTGGAACCAGGGGGCACCACCATCACCTGCTCCACGGACAGATGACCCTGGGGCGCGGGCAAGGCCATGCGTTGGGGGTTGGGGGGAATGCTGGCCAGCAGGTTGTTGAGGCGTTTGTACTGCGCCCTGGCCAGGGAAAAGCCCTTCCAGGTGCCCACCAGCATGTCGATGGGCGCCAGGGCGCGGCCCAGCAGCAGGGAGCCGGCGATCATCATGCCGGGAGAAATCTGCTGGTTGATGGCCAGGTAGGCACCCTGTCCAAGAATAAGACTTTGAATCACCATGCGAAAGGTTTTGGAAGAAGCGGTCAAGACGCCGGCGAGCTTGCTGGCGTTGGTCTGCAAGTGCAGCACGTTGTCCGCCTTCTCCAGCTGGCGCTTGCGGATGTTGTCCATCATGCCCATGGCTTCGATCACTTCCGCGTTGCGCAGGCTGCCGCCGATGGAGTTCATGTTGGCGCTGGACTCGGCGTTGGCATCCTGCAACTTGGTATTGGTGGCCTTTTCATTGGTGTAGGCCAGTGCCACCATGATGATGCCGGCAATCACGGCGACCACGGCGAATGACGGGTGAAACAGATACATCACCAGCACATAGATGGGAAACCAGGGCGCGTCGAAAAAGGCGAACAGGCCGTTGCCCGTGAGGAACTGCCGCAGATTGGAAAGGTCGCTGATGGGCTGCACACCGCTCTTGCCGCCGGAATAGAGGGCGCTTTTGAATGTTGCGTCAAATATGCGCTGACGCAGGTTTTTGTCCAGCCAATTACTGGCGCTGATCAGTATCCATGAGCGCACCCACTCGAAGCCGCCAAGGGCCATCAGCAGGAATACCATGATCAGCGTAAGCATGGTGAGGGTGGAGAGGCTGCCGCTGGAGATGACCCGGTCATAGACCTGCATCATGTAGATGATGGGTACCAGCATCAGGATATTGACCGCGGCACTGAAGGCGCCGGCATAGACAAAATATTGTTTGGCGGCCTTGAGGGCGCCCAGCAGTTCGGACTGGTCCGGGTCTGGGCGGGTATTCGGGTTGGTTTTGCTCATTCGCGTGTTACACGTTTGTGGGGATCGGTGATCCCGAAAAATTGGAGGGCCGTATCATGCCCCGAGTTGACCAGATGGGGTGAAGCACCAAGGCTTTCAACCCTGACCGGAAAATAACCGGCTATTCTACACCATTGCAGCCCCGATCTCTGCCCATCCCTACAGTTCCTGCTTGCCCTCGGCCAGATCCTTCAGCAGCGACAGGCCGGTGATCAGCAAGCGCGAGGCGCCATCCCGCTTCACCACTTGCCGCGCCTGCAAACTTTGAAAAACGCGGGTCACCGTCTCGCGGCTGACATTCAGCATGATGGCGATTTCCATGTGGGTCGGCGGATTGCGGATCTCCGACTCCCGCATCATCCGCTTGTCCTGTTCCGGCACCAGCATCCACAGTTGGCAGCAGACACGCTGCGGAATGTTGGGCAGGCCCAGCAGGGAGCGCTGCCAGGTCATCTGGCGTACCCGCGCCGCCAGCCGTTGTCCCAGGGTCTTCACCATCAGGGGGTTGGCCAGCATCACCTCGCGCAGGCTTTCCATGGGCACCATCACCACCACGGTGGGGGTCAGTCCGATCACGAACTCGGGCTGGGGGCCGTGATCGAACAGTCCCAGTTCGCCACAAAAATCGCCCGGTTCGACGAAATACAGTCCCACTTCGCGCCCATCCACGGTAAAATCCACTCCCTGCAACCTGCCTTCGAACAGGAAGCAGACATGCTCCTCATTGACTCCCGCATTCAGTAATACCGCCCTTCTGGCAAACTTTTTCAAGGATGACTGCTGTGCCAGCTGGACCATGGTAGCGGGTGGCAGGGGCTTGAGGATGGGAAAGGCGCTCAGCAGCTCTGGGGTGACTACCATGTTTCTTGTTACCGGCCATGGCACTGGTCGCGTGCGGTGTGAAAACCCGAGCGATTATAAGCCCTTGATAGAGAAAGGCAAACGCGGCAACTGCGGTCCCATGTGACGGCAATCACGCGGCAGCCACGACAAGTGCGTTAATGTTGCAATCGTTAATTATCCAAGACAGCACCGAGCACAACGATGAAGATCACAATGAACGACATCCGTAGCTTCCTCCCCAGCCTGGCCGTTTGTGCCACGCTGTTGTCCTGTCTGCTGCTGCCAACTGCCACGTTGGCCTCCGGCGTCACCCCCGAACAGCCCGTGGTGGGCCAGGTCAGCCTAGTGCTGGGCAAGGCCCACATCAAGTCGCCCCAGGGTAGCCGCCAGCCTGTCAAGTCCGGTACTCCGGTGCGGGTGCTGGATGAAATCCTCACCGAGGGCAATGGCCACGTCCATATCCGCTTCGTTGATCAGGCCCTGGTGAGCATCCGCCCCGACAGCCGCCTGGAAATCCAGCGCTACGACTACCATGCCGAGAATCCCGCCAACTCCTCCGTCAAGCTCAACCTGGTGGAAGGCGTCACCCGCTCCATTTCCGGCGAAGCCGCCCGCTCCGCCCGCGACCGCTTCCGCATGAATACCCCCATCGCCGCCATCGGAGTGCGTGGCACCGACTTCGTGGTCAGCGCCAACCGCCAGACCGTGCGTGCCTTGGTCAATGAAGGCGCCATCGTCATCGCGCCCTTCTCCAATGACTGCCTGGCGGATGGCTTTGGTCCCTGCGCATTCAACGCGGTGGAACTCACAGAGGCCGCGCGTCAGATCATCGAGCTCAACCAGAGCCAGGAATTGCCGCAGCTGCTGCCGCTGGTGGATCGCATTCCCGAACTGATGCGCCAGGAAGCCCTGGCCGAGGCCAGCGCCGTCACCAGCGAGGCTCCGGCGGCCCAGTCCAGCGCCAACCAGAACAATGCCGCCGGCAGTGACCTCTACCTGGAGTCCGTCACCTTCCGTGCAGTCACCGACCAGGTCAACAATCCCGACCGCGTGTCCCGTTTCCGCCCACCGCAACTGCCAGCCCAGTTCATGCCGGTGACATCGCTGGCACCGCAATTGCTCAACAGCCGGCAACTGGTGTGGGGTCGCTGGAGCACGACGCCCGCTGGCGATGACAGAATCGCTCTCAATGCTGCCCTTGCAAGTGATGGTCGCGCCATTACCGTGGGCAGCGCCAGCCATGGTCTGTTCCGCCTGGAACCCCCCGGCAGCCCCAGGGTTCAGGCTGGCCTTGGCGCTGTGGCCTTCAATCTCAATTCTGCCCAAGCCTTCTTCAGTGCCGCTGATGGCAGTGCCGCCCAGGCCATGCGGGTGGATGGTGGCAGGCTCGAGATCGACTTCGAGCTCAACAAGTTCGCGACTCAGCTGCGGCTCGATCACGCCGCCACCGGCCGGGTGGATTTCGATGCCGCCGGCAGCCTGCGTGACGGTGGTTATTTCCACAGCCGCCAGCCCGGCGGCAGCATGGCCGGCGCCGTCAGCCTGGATGGCAGGGAAGCGGGCTACCTCTTCGAGAAGCTGCTGGAACAGGGAGAAATCCAGGGTCTCACCTTGTGGGGAAGGCAGTAGCCCATGAGCCATGCACCCCGCCAAGCATCCTTGTCCAGCCCCCTGGCCTTCACCCTCAGCCTGCTGCCGGCCCATGCCCGGTTGTTGGCGCTTGGCCTGGCTGGCTTGTTGACATTGCTGTTGATGTGGGCCCTGCCGGCTTCCCTGGAAACCCTGGAAGAACGCCTCGGTGCCCTCGGCTGGACCTTGCACGCCGACACCGCCCTGGAACAGCGGGTCAGCATCGTCGGCATCGACGAGAAAAGCCTCGAAGCCCTCGGCCCCTGGCCCTGGCCGCGGCAGACCATGGCCCGGCTGGCGCAATCCCTGCACGATGCCGGGGTGCAGTTGCAACTCTATGACGTGGTCTTCCCCGAGGCTCAGCCCGGAGACGACGCCCTGCTGCAAACCCTGCTCGCCACCAATGCCGTCGTGGCCCAGGTACCCGTGCTGCAATCCAGCCAGGCGATCCAGACCGGCGTGATGACCCATCCGCTGCAAGGGCTGAACTGCAACAATGGCAGCTTCCACAATACCTCCAATTATCTTGCCAGCCACGCCGGTTTCACCGCGGTTCCCAAGGGTCACATCACCCCCATGGTGGCGGGCGATGGCAGTGTGCGGCAGGTACCGGCGGTGATCTGCCACGAAGGCCGCGCCTACCCCAGCCTAGCCATCAGCGCCCTGTTGCAGGCGGTGGGCAGTGAGTTCTGGAGCGCCAGCCTCACCCCGGGTCAGGGTTGGCTCGCGCCCGATGGCCTGTTGTCCCTTGACGATTATCCTGGTCTTGATATTCCCCTCGACGCCGAAGGCATGATGCGGCTTTCCTATCGCAGTGTGCCCGAGAGCTTCCAGATGATATCCGCGGTGGACGTGATCGAAGGCAATGTGGACCGGGCCATGCTCGACAACACCTGGGTGCTGGTGGGCTACACCGCCTTCGGCCTGGTGGACATCGTGCCCACGCCCTGGAGCGGCGCCGCCCCTGGGGTGGAATTGCAGGCGCGCATGCTGGTCAGCCTGCTCGATACCAGCCTGCCCTATACCCCGGCCTCTGCCGTAATGCTGCAATCCTTGTTGTGCCTGGGCTTTGCCCTGGTGCTGTTCAGCCTGGCCAGTGCCAGAGAGCGCCTCGCCAGTCTTGGGCTGCCGCTGGCGGCCTTGCTGTTGCCACTGCTTGCCCTGGCACTGCACGTGCAACTGCTCGGCAAAGCCAACCTGTGGCTGGGCTGGATTGCTCCAGCCATCTACGGACTTGGTGCCGCCAGTCTGCTGATCCTGCTGGAACATGGCCGCGTGCGCCTGGAGCGCAGCCGGGTGTTCGGCAATCTCAGCAGTTACCTGCCCAGCCAGGTGGCGGCGGAAATCGCCTACAACCTGCCCAGTTCCGCCATTGATGCCCGCCGCTGCGAAGTGACCTTGCTCAACGCCGACCTGCGTAACTTCTCCGCCTACGGCGAGGCCCGTCCTCCGGAAGAATCCGCCGCCCTGTTGCATTACTTCTTCGTGCGCGCCGCCGACATCATCGAGCGCCATGGTGGACGTGTGCATGAATTCAAGGGCGACGGCCTGCTGGCGGTCTGGGATGGCCAGGATGCCAGGTCGGCGGGCCAGGCCCTGCGTGCCGCCCAGGCAATGCAACTGGCGATTCAGCGCGACATGCCCGAACAGCCCCCGGCGGGCCTGGAACCCCTGGCACTTGGCATTGGCATCGAACAGGGCACGGCCCTGATGGGCTCCATTGGCCCGGCCCATCGCCGCAGTCTCACCCTGCTGGGAGACACCGTCACCATCACCTTCCGCATTCAGGAAATGACCGCTGAACTGGCCCAGCCTATCCTGCTGGGCGAGAAAGCCGCCAGCCACCTGCGCGACCATGGCCTGGAATCCCAGGGCAGCTACCTGCTCAGCGGCCTGCGCATCCCCCACACCCTCTACGCCCCGCCACTGGTGGAACGCAAAGCCGACCACCCCACCCTCAAAGTCCTCCCCGGCGGCCGCCTGTAGGGGGCCGAGCCTCGCTTGTAAAGGAAGCCCATGAAGCCAGAGGAGATAAGGCTGGAAGACGAAGCAGTTAAATTTGCGAAAGCAAATAAAACGAAAATAGCCTTGCGGCTGACAGATATCAGTATTTATATGCCAGAAGAAAGCCCGGTTTCAGTCTTCATGGCCGGATCGCCTGGAGCAGGCAAAACCGAAGCCTCTAAATCACTGATTGAAGAAATGACAGGGGGTAAGAACGATATCCTCAGGATTGACCCAGACGAGTTGCGCAATGAAATTCCGGGATATAAAGGCAGCAACTCTTACCTGTTTCAGGGAGCTGTTTCCATTCTCGTAGATAAAATGCATGATCTTGCCCTTAAACAAAAGCAAAGCTTTTTGTTGGATGGGACGCTGGCCAGGTATGAAAAGGCGAAAGAAAATTTGTCGCGCTCCTTGAAAAGAGGGAGGGCTGTGCAGATTCTTTACGTATATCAGGAGCCTAGGCTTGCATGGGAATTTGTGTTGGCAAGGGAACAGATGGAGGGTAGAAATATCCAAAAGGAGTCTTTCATTGATCAATATTTTGGTGCGCGCGAGGTAGTAAACCGGCTGAAACTTGAATTTGGCAAGCAGATTCACGTAGATCTGTTATTAAAGAATAACGACAACTCTGATCGAATTTACAAGGCTAACGTAGACAAGATTGACTATCATGTGCCTGAAAAATATACTCCGGCGACCCTTGAACAGGTGCTCACAACACCTTAATGTATCCCCTATGAACATATTTGAGAAAAAAAAACCTGCCCGTAAAACGCGTTTTTCGGACTTCATTCGAAATGCCACTTCGCATGACAAGAAGAGGGTGTATAGCCTCGTGTTGAAAAAAGCCACGGAAGCCCAGAAAGCCATAATTGATGAAGCAAAGTCACAACACGCTGGCGGGCAAGCCTGAGACTGGCAGCTTCCTGCAAATGATTTTCACTTGAACATGGCGGGATTGCCAGGCCTCATGCGCCAGCTATTGATTCTCCTAACCTCTCTCCTGTTGCCGGCCATGGCGCAGAGCTGTCCAGACCTGCAAGCCTACTACCCCGGTGAAGACCCCGACTGGCCGGCCCTGGAACGTCAGTTGGCCCCCCTGATGCCGCAATGCCTGCTCAGCGCCGAATACTTCGCCTTGCTGGGTGCCGCTCAGTTCAACAGTAATCTGATCCCCGAAGCCCTGGAATCCCTGGAGCGGGCCCTGCTACTGGACCCCGACAACGGCGCCGCCCAGATCGACTACGCCCAGGCCCTCTACCTGCAAGGCCAGTTGTTTGCCGCCCTCGACATGAGCGAACAACTGCTGGCGCGTGCCGATCTGCCGGAAGCCCTGCGCCCGGTATTGCGGGAGCGCCACGAAAGCTGGCGCGGCGAGACCCGCCAGCGCAGCCTGCAGGCCGACCTGCTGGCGGGTTACGACACCAACCTCAACGGCGCCCCCGACCCCAACCAGATCACCCTTACCCTCTCCGGTGAAGCCGTGACCCTGCCCCTGGACCCGGAATTCCGCCCCACCCGCGGCCCCTACACCAACATGCGCCTGGCCGGCCGCTTCCGTCAGCTGGCGCCCAGCCACGACCACAATGTGCTGGTGGCCTTTCGTGGCAGGGTCAGCGAGGATACCGATTCCGACCTGCTGCAACTGGACACCCGCTACAGCCACAACCAGGCCCGGCGCCATCACAACTGGCAATTCAACGCCGGCATGGGGCATTTGATGTTTGGCGGCAGGCCCCTCTACAGTGCCACCGAGGGTGGGGCGCGCTATCAGAAGAGCGGCAACAACGGCGGCTGCCGGCCCCACTACGAAATGGCGGTGCAGCATCAGTTGTTTCACAACCAGAGCATCATGAACGGCATCGAGAGCAAGGCCGCCGCCGGGCTCACCTGCCCGGCCAATGATCGCCACCTGCTGGGTCTGGAATTCGGCCTGCTCCACAATGCCGCCCTCAAGGCCAACCGGCCCGGCGGCACCAGGGGTGGCTGGCAGGCCAGAATGGACTGGCAGGCCGCCCTGCCCAAGGGCATTCTGGCGGCCCAGCTCAACCACACCAGAATGGACGACCGTCGTGGGTTCAGTGAGATCCTGGCGGACGGCGCCGAACGTTATCTGCACCGCAGTTTCATGCTGCTGCAATACCGCCAGCCAATCCAGCGCGACATGACCCTGCTCATCAACTTCTATCACCAGCGCCAGCGCAGCAACATCGAACTGTTCGAAAACCGCGATACCACACTGGAAATCGGCGTCAGTTTCAATCTGTGACACGTAAGGCGTAAGGGAACTACGGCATTCCTATCAGGATGAGAGCTTTGCGGCGTACCTCGGACAGCTGAGCAGAACTGGCTTTCCCCTTAAGGCTAGCTTTCCTGGTCTTCCAATCGAGACTTTTTATCTGGTCGGCAAGGACGACGCTGGGTTTTTCTCCATCCATGGAAACAGGCACTTCAAATGGATAGCCCTTGATGCGGGAACTGATAGGGCAGCACAGCATGAGACTGGTACGGCCGTTATAGGTAGCTGGGCTCAGCACGAGAGCGGGCCTGTGCCCAGCCTGCTCGTGCCCTGCCTGGGGGTTGTGCAGCCAGACAATGTCGCCGGCATCGGGGATATAGGCTTTGTCAAAGTTGCTCATCAAAGAGCTTCCTTGCCCTGGGCGGGGCCAAAGTCGAATTCGTCGTGCAGGTTGGCGCGCGTGATGGCAGAAACCAGGGCTTCAAGCTCGGAGTTCGGCGCAGGAATCGGTTCAATCACGATGCAGCCGTTTTCTTCCCGAATGTCTACAGTCGCATCAATCTGCAGTTTAGCGGCTTCCATGATTGCGGCAGGAATCCGCACCGAGGCGCTGTTGCCCCATTTTTTTACGGTGACGCGCATGAGGCCTCCTGGTTCAGCATTGTCATTAACAATGCCCGCAATATAACCTGTCGTGCAACATGTATCAACATTGTAGAAACGAGCAAGAGTTGCGGAGCGCCAGTAGGGCAGGAG
>JBJHAY010000144.1:0-8718 GCA_050485205.1 Gammaproteobacteria bacterium | reverse complement strand
GTCAAAGGCAACCTTGAAGCCTTGCTGTCCGATTTGAAAAAAGCCAAGCCTTCAAGTGCCAAGGGCACTTACGTAAAGAAGGTAGTGCTTTCTTCCACAATGGGCCCTGGCGTACTGATTGATCAGTCGTCACTGGAATTTTAGTTTTTGTTGTTGAAGTGCCTTTTTCGGTTCCCAGTCAGTAACTGGCGGGGATGGAAAAGGTGACTTCCGGGTATCGCAAGATACCCAACAGACTTTGGGGTGCCGCCTTGGTTTTGTTTCCAGGGTGGGGCCGTCAAAGACCGCAGGTGTCTTGTTGAACAGTTGGTGGGTTCTCGAGGCTTAATCTTCCTGCGCAGATGGTGTACCCGGATTCAGTTGTTGAATCTACTCACCAGATAAAAGTCCTCGCTTGAGTATCAGGCTTGCGGGGGGATGTGACAGGCCGGCCCAGCCGGTCGAACTCTAGGAGTTAAGCTAGTGGCTATTAGACTTGAAGACAAGCAAAAGATCGTCTCGGAAGTCAATGAAGCTGCTAACAGTGCCTTGTCGGCGGTTGTTGCGGATTACCGTGGCGTTACCGTGGACAAGTTGACCGGACTTCGTAAAAAAGCCCGCGAAAACAACGTATATCTGCGAGTTGTCAGAAATACATTGTTGAAGCGTGCTGTATCAGGCACAGAATTTGAGTGCTTGAGCGAGGTTCTGGTTGGACCAACTATTCTTGCTTTCGCCAAGGATGATCCTGGCGCCGCAGCGCGCGTGTTGAAGGATTTTGCCAAGGAAAACGAGAAATTTGAGGTCAAGGCACTGGCTGTTGGTGGAAAACTGCTGCCCGCGGACCAGATCGATGTATTGGCGACTCTGCCAACTTACGATCAGGCCATATCCATTCTGATGAGTGTGATGCTGGCACCGGTAACCAAACTTGCCCAGACGTTGAACGAAGTGCCTTCAAAGGTAACTCGCGCGGTTGCTGCGGTAAGAGACCAGAAACAGGAAGCAGCCTAGTTCCAATTGCCTTACTGAACGATTGTTATAATTATATTATCGATACAGGAGATAAGAGTCATGGCTCTGTCTAAAGAAGATATTTTGGAAGGCATCGCTCAGATGTCAGTGATGGATGTTGTTGAACTGGTTTCAGCAATGGAAGAGAAGTTTGGTGTTTCAGCTGCTGCCGCCGTGGCCGTTGCTGCCGCTCCTGCCGCTGGTGGAGCTGCACCGGCTGCCGAAGAAAAAGATGAGTTCAATGTTATTCTTGCCAGCGCTGGCGAGAAGAAAGTGAATGTCATCAAAGTGGTCCGCGCCATTACCGGCCTGGGCCTGAAGGAAGCCAAGGACTTGGTTGATGGCGCCCCTTCACCCTTGAAGGAAGGTGTCAACAAGGCCGAAGCGGAAGACATCAAGAAGCAGCTTGAAGAGGCTGGTGCAACTGTTGAACTGAAGTAATACGCTTCGGTGATTCAGAATCAGGAAGTGGGCCTTGCGTCAGCAGGAGTCCACTTTCTGTGCTTCAGTAGTTTTGAGGCGATGGATTAACAACCTGTTGGTGCTGATTATTCAAGCAAGCGGGTGTTAAGAATTACTGGTGCGGCGTGGCTGCAACCAAGTGAAGAGAAGTGATGCAGGGGTTACTTCCGGTACTGGGAAGTAATGGGATCAAGAGAGCAATGCTCGCCTGAAATCCGCGGATCGACACCTATTCAGGGACGAAAGGGTACGCAGGAAACGAGGCAGTGTTGTAAATGCTTGTTAGGAACCGCTGATGGCATATACATATACCGAAAGAAAACGTATCCGTAAGGACTTTGGCAAGCTCAAAAGCGTTATGGATATCCCTTACCTTCTGGCTATCCAGATCGACTCCTATAAACAGTTCACGCAAGCCAACGTGTCGCCAGAAGAGCGACTGGATCAGGGTTTGCACGCAGCCTTCAAATCCGTCTTTCCCATCGTCAGTTACTCCGGCAAGGCCGTGCTCGAATATGTGAGTTACCGCCTTGGCAAGCCTGAATTCGATGTCAGCGAATGTATCCTGAGGGGCGCAACCTATGCAGTTTCTCTGCGGGTGAAAGTGCGTCTTATCATTTACGAAAAAGAATCCACCGCCAAAGTCATCAAAGACATCAAGGAACAGGAAGTTTACATGGGGGAGATACCCCTCATGACCGAAAGCGGCACCTTTGTGATCAATGGCACGGAACGGGTGGTGGTATCCCAGCTGCATCGCTCTCCAGGCGTATTCTTTGATCATGACAAAGGTAAAACGCACAGCTCCGGCAAGCTGCTCTACTCAGCCCGCATTATTCCTTATCGCGGCTCTTGGCTGGATGTGGAGTTTGATCCCAAGGATCTGGTATTCGTACGTATCGATCGCCGCCGCAAACTACCTGCTACAGTACTGATGCGGGCCTTAGGCTATACCAGCCAGGAAATGCTGGAGATGTTCTACGAGAACAATGTCTACCACATTGACAAGAATGGCGAGATTTCCGTTGAGCTCGTACCTTCGCGTCTGCGTGGTACAGTGCTTAATTTCCCAATCATGAATAAAAAGGATGTGATTGTTGAGGCAGGACGCCGAATAACGGCGCGCCATATCAAGGAAATGGAAAAAGCCAAACTCACCAAGCTGGATGTGCCTGGCGACTTCGTCATTGGCAATGCCTTGGCCAAGGATATTGTGGATCCTGATTCCGGTGAAATCCTGTTTCCATGTAATGCCGAGATAACGCAGGAAGTATTGGATGGCCTGACCAAGGCTGGAATCAAGAAGTTCGAGACCATTTATACCAACGACTTGGATTGTGGCCCATTCGTTTCCGATACTCTGAGGATTGATTCCACGAGTTCTCAACTTGATGCGTTGGTCGAAATCTACCGGATGATGCGCCCAGGGGAGCCCCCCACCAAGGAATCGGCGGAAAATCTTTTCGCGAACCTGTTCTTCTCGCCCGAGCGTTATGACTTGTCCGCTGTGGGTAGAATGAAGTTTAACCGCAGGCTTGGTCGTCCGAACTCAGAGGGGGACCTGGTGCTGAGCAAGGAAGACATCGTCGATGTCATCAAGACCTTGGTAAGTATTCGCAATGGATCAGGTACCATTGATGATATCGATCATTTGGGCAACCGTCGCATCCGCTCTGTCGGTGAAATGGCAGAAAACCAATTCCGTGTAGGATTGGTGAGAGTGGAGAGGGCGGTCAAGGAGCGGCTCTCAATGGCTGATAGTGAGGGCCTGATGCCGCAGGACATGATCAATGCCAAGCCGGTGGCGGCGGCAATCAAGGAATTTTTCGGGTCGAGCCAGCTGTCCCAGTTTATGGATCAGAACAACCCGCTGTCTGAAGTCACCCACAAGCGCAGAATTTCAGCTCTCGGTCCAGGCGGTCTGACGCGTGAGCGTGCCGGCTTCGAGGTTCGTGACGTACATCCCACGCACTACGGCCGTGTATGTCCGATTGAGACCCCTGAAGGGCCGAACATTGGTTTGATTAACTCGCTCGCGGTTTATGCCCGCACTAATGAATATGGATTTTTGGAAAGTCCGGTTCGTAAAGTGGTGGATGGCAAGGTTACTGATGAGATTCACTATCTGTCTGCAATCGAGGAAAGTGGATTCGTGATTGCTCAGGCCAGCTCTCCGCTGGATAAGAATCGCCGCTTTACCCAAAATCTGGTTTCCGTACGGCATAAAAATGAATTCACTGTGATGTCCAGCGATCAAGTGGATTACATGGATGTTTCGCCGCAACAGGTGGTTTCTGTTGCAGCATCCCTGATTCCCTTCCTTGAGCATGACGATGCTAACCGTGCATTGATGGGTTCCAACATGCAACGTCAGGCAGTGCCGACGCTGATGGCGCAAAAGCCTCTGGTGGGAACCGGCATGGAGCGCAACGTGGCGCGCGATTCGGGGGTCTGCGTGGTTGCCCGTCGTGGTGGCGTGATTGATAGCGTTGATGCCTCGCGTGTGATCGTCAGGGTCAATGACGAAGAAACCGTGACTGGCGAGGCAGGTGTAGATATCTACAACCTCATCAAATACACGCGTTCAAACCAGAATACCTGTATCAATCAGCGGCCGCTGGTTCGTGCGGGCGAGCGTGTTGCCGCCGGCGACATCCTTGCCGATGGCCCCTCTATCGACATGGGAGAATTGGCGCTTGGGCAGAATATGCGCATTGCCTTCATGCCCTGGAATGGATACAACTTCGAAGACTCTATCCTGATTTCAGAGAGGGTAGTAAAAGAGGATCGCTTTACCTCCATTCACATTCAGGAACTGACTTGTATTGCCCGTGACACGAAATTGGGTGCCGAGGAAATCACCGCGGACATTCCCAATGTGGGAGAGGGTGCACTTAGTCGTCTTGATGAGTCAGGAATAGTTCACATTGGTGCCGAAGTGGGCGCCGGCGATATCCTGGTGGGTAAGGTGACTCCAAAAGGTGAGACCCAGTTGACACCTGAAGAGAAGCTTTTGCGCGCCATATTTGGCGAAAAGGCTTCCGATGTCAAAGACACATCCCTGCGAGTGCCGAGTAGTGTCAAGGGTACTGTAATTGATGTGCAGGTCTTTACCCGGGATGGTCTGGAAAAAGATCAGCGCGCTCTCCAGATTGAAGAGCAGCAACTGGCCAAGGTGCGCAAGGATATCAACGATGAATATCGCATTGTTGAGACTGCCACTTTCCGCAGATTGCGCAGAGCCTTGCTGGGACAAAAAGTCGCGGGTGGTCCAAAACTGAAAAAAGGGGATACGCTCAGCGAAGAGTATCTTGATGGCCTGCCTCGCGATGAATGGTTCAAATTGCGGCTTGTGGATGAGGCCCTCAGTGAGCAGTTGGAAAAGGCTGGTCAACAGTTGAAGGAGCGTCGTGCTGATCTGGATGAGCGCTTCGAGGACAAGAAGCGAAAACTCACCCAAGGTGACAATCTCGCCCCTGGCGTGTTGAAAATCGTCAAGGTTTATCTGGCCATCAAGCGCCGTATCCAGCCTGGTGACAAAATGGCGGGCCGTCATGGTAACAAGGGTGTTATCTCAGTCATCATGCCGGTTGAGGACATGCCTTATGATGAGAAGGGCAATCCCGTCGACATCGTACTCAACCCCCTGGGTGTGCCTTCCCGCATGAACGTGGGTCAGATTCTCGAAACCCATCTTGGCGCAGCTTCCAAGGGGCTGGGCGAAAAGATCAATGAAATGCTGGAGGAGCAAAAGAAGGTCGCAGAGATTCGTGGATTCCTTGAGAAAATGTATAACGGGATCGGTGACGCGCTGCGTAAGGAAGAGCTTGACAGTTTCAGCGACGAAGAGGTCCTGGAGCTTGCTCATAACTTGTGTGATGGCGTGCCTGTCGCTACTCCTGTATTTGACGGAGCCAGCGAGGCTGAAATCAAGGCCATGCTCAAGCTGGCGGGGCTGAACGAAGATGGTCAAGTGAGACTATATGATGGTCGTACCGGTGATGCCTTTGATCGCAAGGTCACGGTCGGCATCATGTACATGCTTAAGCTGAACCACTTGGTCGATGACAAGATGCATGCCCGGTCCACCGGCTCCTACAGTCTGGTGACGCAGCAACCTCTTGGTGGCAAGGCTCAGTTCGGTGGTCAGCGCTTTGGAGAAATGGAGGTATGGGCGCTGGAAGCCTATGGTGCCGCCTATACGCTGCAGGAAATGCTGACCGTGAAGTCCGACGATGTCACCGGCCGCACCAAGATGTACAAAAACATCGTTGATGGTGATGACAGAATGGAAGCTGGGATGCCGGAATCATTCAATGTGTTGGTGAAAGAAATACGGTCGCTTGGTATTGATATCGAGTTGGATGTTGATAACTGACATATGGGCGGCGGCTCCTGTGAGCTGCCGCCATCAGGATTTACGCGGGCAAGAGTAATCAGGTACCGGCGACAGGATCGGTGCCAGGGCGGAGGAACGAGAATGAAAGACCTGCTAGGTTTGTTGAAGTCCCAATCACAATCTGAAGATTTCGATTCCATCAGGATCGGACTGGCTTCGCCCCAGTTGATCCGCTCATGGTCCTTTGGGGAGGTCAAGAAGCCAGAGACCATCAATTACAGAACCTTCAAACCGGAGAGGGATGGCCTTTTTTGTGCCAAGATATTTGGCCCGGTAAAGGACTATGAGTGCCTCTGTGGCAAGTACAAGAGACTCAAGCATCGTGGCGTGATCTGTGAAAAATGTGGCGTGGAGGTTGCACTTTCCAAAGTGCGCCGTGAGCGCATGGGGCATATCGAATTGGCCAGCCCTGTGGCACACATATGGTTTTTGAAGTCGCTGCCTTCCCGAATCGGCTTGCTGCTTGACATGACTCTGCGTGACATAGAGCGCATCCTGTACTTCGAATCCTTCGTGGTGACAGATCCTGGCATGACTACCCTGGAAAAGGGGCAGTTACTGACGGATGAACAGTATTATGAGGCACTGGAGGAGTTTGGCGACGAATTCGAGGCCAAAATGGGCGCCGAAGCTGTTCAGGATTTGATGCGCGACATGGACGTGGAAGTCGAGGTCAACAAGCTGCGTGAAGAAATTCCCAATACCAATTCGGAGACCAAGCTCAAGAAGCTTTCCAAGCGTCTGAAGCTTCTTGATGGCTTCCTCAGTTCCGGGAACAAACCGGAGTGGATGGTATTGACCGTATTGCCTGTATTGCCGCCTGATCTCAGGCCCTTGGTGCCACTGGATGGTGGGCGCTTTGCCACTTCAGATCTTAATGATCTGTACCGCCGGGTAATCAATAGAAATAATCGTCTCAAGCGACTGTTGGACTTGAATGCGCCGGACATCATCGTGCGAAATGAGAAGCGTATGCTGCAGGAGGCGGTAGACGCGTTGCTGGATAACGGTCGTCGTGGTCGTGCCATCACTGGCTCCAACAAGCGTCCCCTGAAGTCCCTGGCTGATATGATCAAGGGCAAGCAGGGCCGTTTCCGCCAGAACCTGCTTGGCAAGCGTGTCGACTATTCCGGCCGTTCAGTAATCGTGGTAGGTCCTACTCTGCGTTTGCACCAGTGTGGCTTGCCCAAGAAAATGGCCTTGGAACTATTCAAACCATTCATTTTCGGCAAATTGGAAGCCCGTGGGCTGGCTACTACCATCAAGGCTGCCAAGAAGATGGTCGAAAAGGAAACCGCCGAGGTGTGGGATATCCTGGCGGAAGTCATCCGAGAGCACCCAATTCTGTTGAATCGTGCGCCAACACTGCACAGGCTGGGTATCCAGGCGTTTGAGCCGGTATTGATCGAGGGTAAGGCAATTCAATTGCACCCCCTGGTTTGTGCGGCTTATAACGCTGACTTCGACGGAGACCAGATGGCGGTTCACGTACCGCTGACGCTGGAAGCCCAGCTGGAAGCGCGCACCCTGATGATGTCGACCAACAACATTTTGTCTCCCGCCAGCGGTGAGCCCATCATCGTGCCCTCCCAGGACGTGGTTCTGGGTCTTTACTACATGACCCGTGAGCGCATCAATGCCAAGGGTGAGGGAATGGTTTTTGCTGACAGCAAGGAGGTTATGAAGGCCTTCAATACTGGCAACGTCCACTTGCAAGCCCGTATCAAGGTCAGAATCAAGGAAGTTCTCTTTGGTGAGGATGGAGAGAAAGCCGAACGCACCGCCCTGGTTGATACAACTGTCGGCCGTGTGATTCTGTTCTCCATAGTACCTGCTGGTCTGCCGTTTTCACTGGTCAATCAGAAGATGGCGAAAAAACAGATCTCTTACATCATCAATGCCTGTTACCGGAATGTGGGCTTGAAAGAGACGGTGATCTTTGCCGACCAACTGATGTATATGGGCTATCGCTATTCCACCCTGTCCGGCTCCTCCATTGGCGTCAACGACTTCGTGATTCCTGATGAAAAAGCCAAATTGATCGAGGGCGCTGAATCCGAGGTGGAGGAAATCGAGTCCCAATTTGCGTCCGGCCTCGTGACTCAGGGCGAAAAATACAACAAGGTCATCGATATCTGGTCCCGTGCCAACGACCTGGTGGCCAAGTCCATGATGGATGGCTTGTCGAAGGAAATCGTGATCAACCGAGAAGGGAAGCAAGAGGTGCAGGAGTCCTTCAACTCGGTCTACATCTATGCGGACTCCGGTGCCAGGGGTTCGCCGGCCCAGATCCGTCAGTTGGCGGGAATGCGTGGTTTGATGGCGAAGCCTGATGGCTCCATCATTGAAACCCCGATCACGGCAAATTTCCGTGAAGGTCTGAACGTACTGCAGTACTTCATCTCCACTCACGGTGCCCGTAAAGGTCTTGCCGACACGGCGTTGAAAACAGCCAACTCGGGTTATCTGACGCGCCGTCTGGTGGATATTTCCCAGGATCTGGTGATCAAGGAACATGACTGTGGCACTGACGAAGGTCTGACACTGACCCCGATTATTGAAGGTGGCGACATCATTGCCGCCCTGGGCGAGCGTGTGCTGGGCCGAGTGGTGGCCCGTGATGTCATCAAGCCAGGCACTGACGAGGTTATCGTTGAGGCTGGCACCATGGTTGACGAGCGCCTGGTGGACAAATTGGAAGTCAATGGTATCGACGAGATCCTGGTGCGTTCCCCCATCACCTGTACCACGGAGTTCGGGATTTGCCGCCTTTGCTACGGTCGAGATCTGGCGCGTGGTCATCTGGCCAATATCGGCGAGGCAGTGGGTGTTGTTGCTGCACAGTCCATCGGTGAGCCTGGCAC
>JBJHAY010000143.1:0-8746 GCA_050485205.1 Gammaproteobacteria bacterium | reverse complement strand
GGTCCAGGTCGCCACGGAACACAGCTTCGTAAATGGGCGTTGAACCGTAGTCGTTGCTGACATTGATCCCAGCCTCGGCCCGCAACAGGCGTTGTGTCACAGCCAGGTTGCCGTGATGTGCCGCCCAATGCAGGGGCGTGGTGCCATTGGTCTCGGCCTCATTGACATTGGCGCCCTGATCGATCAGCGTTAGTGCCCGCTCTGTGTCGTGAGCGTTGATGGCTTCAATCAGAGGTGTGACGGCGAGGGCATCGACAGTGCACACAAGGCTGATGAGGGCGATCAATTTTTTCATGACGATACGTTCCAAATGCTTGGCTTGCTGATTGCCTTTTGTGATTGAGGCAATCTCTTAGTCTGTTGATAGAGCCCAAACCCCGCAGGAGCGAGGTTCATACTTCACTGAAGACACCGCTGCTGTCTCCCACCTTGTCCACCGGCACGCCGGCGCGATCAAGCACGGTGAGCAGCAGATTGGCGAGAGGCGTGCGATCCGGGTACTTCAGGTGCTGGTTGCCCTTGAGGCGGCCGGCGCCACCACCCAGCAGGGCGGAGGGCAGGGGCCAGTTGTCATGCTTGTCGCTGTTGCTCATGTTGCTGCCGTAGAGAATGATGGCATTGTCGAGCACTGAATTCTCGCCGTCGGGAATCGCCGCCAGGCGGTCCAGGAAGCGGGCAAAGACCTGGGTGTGATAAGTCTGGATCATGGTCATGCGCTCCAGTTTCTCCGGGTCCTCCTTGTGGTGGGAGAGAGGGTGGAAAGCATCGCGCACGCCAATGTGGCCATAGGTCATGTTGCTGACTTCCGCCGCCATCATCATGCTGACGATGCGGGTCAGACCGGCTTCATAGGCCAGGGCCATGAGGTCGAACTGCAATTTCAGTTGTTGATCGAAATTGGGCAGCACGCCGATGGGCACGTCCGGCAGGTCCAGATGGGACACGTCACGGGATTCCAGCATCTGCACCCGGCGCTCGATTTCGCGCACCGACTCCAGATAGTCGCTGACACGGGTGGCGTCGGCGGCTCCCAGTTGTTTTTGCAGGCTGGCGGCCTCGGCCATCACCTGATCCAGCATGCTGCGGTGTTGCCAATTGATCTTGGCTCTCTCATCGGCGCTGTCCCCTTGTCCGAACAGGGTGTAGAACAGTTTCTGCGGGTTGTATTCCATCGGCAGCGGCTGGCTGGGGGTGCGGAAGGAAATGGTGGCGCCGTAGCTGCAGCCATAACTGCGGTCACAGACCCCACCGCCACCCCTGGGCTCGGTGGCCACTTCCAAGGAGGGCAGTGGGGTGTCCTGGCCGATGTAAGGCACAGCCATCTGGTCGATGCTGACGCCGCCATAGGGGCTGTGGCTGATCCTGGGGGGTACGGCGCTGAGCCAGGTGCCGGGGGTGATGGCATGCACGGCAGGGCTGATGGCGGGCTTGTTCTCCAGGCCGCTGACCACGGTCAGCTTGTCCCGGTATTTTTCCAGCGGCTTGAGAATGGGCGACAACTCAAAGTCACGGCCCTCCTGGGCAGGTGTCCAGTTGGCCATGATGGCGCCGTGGGGGAAGTAGATGAAGCCCAGCTTCGGGTTGGGCGCGGCGACAGTCTGGGCCAGGGCGGTGGAGGCCGGCACCATGGCATCCAGGAAAGGCAGGGCAACAGCGGTGCCCAGGCCACGGAGCATGGTTCTGCGGGACAGATGCTTCTTGCTGACAAACATGATGACCTCCTAGAGTTGACTCGCATTGGCGGCCAAGGGCTGCCCGCTGGCGTCAGTGGTGCTTTTTTGTTTCATGACGAATTGCTCGCTGCCGACGATGCCCTTGATCAGGGCCGACAGCCGGTAGTCCTCGCTGGCAGCCTCGCGCACGATCTGGCGGATCCTGGGCATGTCATGGTATTCCACGGTGCGGCCGAGGGCAAAGGTCATCAGTTTTTCGGTCAGGGTCTGCACCAACAGTTCCGGCTTGCGCAGCAGGGCCCGGCGCAGATCGGCGGGGCTGTTGAGTGGGGTGCCGTCCGGCAACTCGCCACTGGCGTCGATGACATCGCGGGCATAGCGGTCGAAGCCTTGCCAGCCGCCAACGGCGTCGAAGTTTTCCAGCGCCAGGCCCAGAGGGTCCATGACACCATGACAGCCATTGCAACTGGGATCGGCGCGATGGATCACCATCAGTTCCCGCACCGTCAAGGCCTGGCCGTCTTCGCCGGTTTCCTTGAGGGCTTCCACGTCCGGTGGTGGCGCATTGGGCGGCGTGCCGGTAATGCGTTCCAGAATCCAGGCGCCACGGATCACCGGCGCGGTGCGGTTGGGATAGGAGGTGACGGTGAGAATACTGCCCTTGCCCAGCAGGCCCCAGCGGGAGTCGTCCTCCAGTTGCACGCGGCGGAAGTGGTTGCCGCGCACGTTGGGGATGCCGTAGTGCTGGGCCAGGCGCTCATTGAGGTAGGTGAAGTCGGCACTGAGCAGTTCCAGTACCGGCCGATCCTGGCTGAAGATTTCACTGAGAAACAAGCGCATTTCCTGCTTGAAGGCCTCGCCCAGGGCACGGTTGTAGTGTGGGAAAATGGTGGTATCGGGGTCGGCCTCGTCGACGGCTTCCACGTCCAGCCACTGGAAAGCGAAATTGCTTACCAGGCTTTCGGCGCGTGGGTCAGCCAACATGCGCTCCACCTGGGCCAGCATCACTTCCTGCTTCAGCAATTCTCCCGACTGGCCCAGGGCCATCAATTCGGCGTCGGGCACGCTGCTCCACAGGAAGAATGACAGCCGGGTAGCCAACTCCAGGCCACTGAGGGTGAAAATCTGCCCAGGCTCCGCATCGGCGGGGGGCAGTTCCGCCCGGTACAGGAAGTTGGGGCTCACCAGGATCGACATGATGCCGTTCTGAATTCCGGATTCGAAGTCTTCCCGCTCGCGGCCCGCGCGGTAGAAGTTCAAGGGCGCGGCCATGTCTTCGGCAGTTACCGGCCGCCGGTAGGCCTGGGTGGCCAGATTGGTGAGAATCTGCTCGGCGCAGGTATCTTCCTCCGCGGCGCTGCCGGGATAGCAGACAAATATCTTTTCCCTGCTCGGGGTAGAGCCCAGCGCCGTGGGGTTGTAGGGGCCGGTGACCTGGATGCCGCCGACCCTGGGCGCGTTGATGGCGCTGCTGGGGGTGAGGGAGAACAGCAAGTCTTCCGGCTCCATGAAGGAGGTGGCCTGGAAGGTGACGCCGATGCGGTGCTTGCCGGCACTGAGGGGCAGGCGGATATTGGTGAAGCGGCTCTGCACTTCGCGCCGGGCATCGACCCCCTGCTGGTCATTCATGAGGGAGTCTTCCGGACCGCCGATGAAGGTTTCGTATACCTGTTCATCATCCACGGTCATGATCACCCGGTGCAGGTATTCCTCGTATTGGGCGCCCACATTGAGATTGAAGTTGTATTCGCCATCGGCCGGAAAGATGTGCTCCACCAGCATGCCGCCACGGGTGCCCAGGGGCAGGCCGGGAATGTGGTTGAGTTGGTCGTGGGTGGGATCGGGGCTCAATGCCACGATGGTCTGGCGCAGGGAGCCGTCGCCCACCGCCTGGTTGCTGATCAGGCGCGCGGCATTGATGTACTGGTCGATGAAGGTGGGCGAGACCTGCAACACATTGGCCACGTTGTCGAAGCCGTCACTGACGTCATCGCGGGGCAACAGCAGGCTGGCGTCCACCTCCACCCCCAACAGATCGCGCACCGCGGTCTGGTATTCGCGGCGGTTGAGGCGGTGCAGGGCAATTTCGCCGGGACTGGCGTGGCCGCTGGCGGCGGTGTCGATGGTATTTTCGAGCCAGGCCACGAAGGCGTCAGTGGTATTTTCATCGGCCCTTGGCTCGCCTGGCGGCGGCATCATGCCTCCGCGCAACTTGCGAATGACTTTTTCCCAGGTTTCCGCTTCCGACGGCACCTCGTGGGGTGACATCAGATCGAAGGCGACGCCGCCGGCAAAGCCGTCCAGATCGTGACATTTGACGCAGTACTGGTCCAGCATTGGCCAGTGACGATCGCTGGCGTCCTGGGCCCATGTGCTGGCAGAGGCACTGATGGCCAGGATGGCGGTGATGTGTTGTGTCAATATCTTCATATCAATCATCTATTCCAAAATTTCCTGCAGGGGCGGAGGCTCCCTACACCAGATCAAACTGCCGCACGTGGCCCCAGAAGCTGCGGAAGGCCAGTTCCAGGAACAGGTCCGCGCTGCCCCATTCCGGCTTGTAGCCTGCGGCGGGGTTTGCCCGTAATACGTCGGCCACGCCATATCCGCTTTCCATCATGACTTTCAGTTTCGCCATGATCTCTCTGTACATGACCTTTTGCTCGCCCAGTTCCGTGCGACTGATGGGAGAACCGGTGGCGGGCACGATCAGGGTCTCGTCGTCGGTGATGTCATGAAGATGGTCCAGGGCCTGCACCATGCCGCCAATCCAGCCGGCGGTGGACCAGTCGATGATGGGCCAGCCGTTGGAAGACATCACGCCGCCCACCGCCATCACATTCCTGTCACGGAAATGGACATAGATGTCACCATCGGTGTGGGCCTGCACCAGGTAACCGCAGTCGATGGTCTCGCCATTGAAGACCAGGCTGTGGCTGCCATGGAAAGTCTGGCTGGGATGGGCTTCGGTGGGAGCGGGGGGATAGGTCTTGCCTTGCCAGCGCACGATGGCGCGGGTGCTCAACCACAGGCGGGTGTTTTCATGGGCGATCAGGGCAGCGCCCTGCTGACCGGCATACTGATTGAGGCCGGTTTGTTCCGGGTGCCAATGGGTATTGATCAAGGTGTGAATGCGGCGTGTGCCAAAGTGGCGTTCCAGACTGTCCAGCAGGATTTCCGTGCGTTCGGCGCTGCCGCCGTCCACCAGCAACAGACCCTCGGCGGACTCGGTCACCAGGATGTTCTCGCCCGCGCCCTGGATCAGATACAGGTTGTCCACCAGGGGCACGATGGCGACGTTGTTCCCCCCATCCTGGGCCAGGCCGGTGTGTGTCAGACCCAGCCCAGCGGCGCCAGCGAGGGCAGTGAAGATGAAGCGGCGTCTACTTGGCATGACCAGTTTTTTTCCCGTGAATCAAATGCTTGGATTATAGGCTCAGCCCCCGCCCCGGGCAAGGAAACCTGCTCCCACGCAAGCACCTTGTAGGAGCCTGACCTGCAGGCGACTCCGCTACAATGCCAGGTATGCCGACAGGTCACGAGCAGGGCTCGCTTCTACAAGGTTTGGTTGACAGGCGATTGGCATGGCTGGATGCCGAAGAGTACAATAGCGCCCCTGTTTCGAATCCACCCCCAACCCGGCAACAGCAGCCGGCAAACAGGAGTCACCATGTCCGCTATCAAGAAAGTCGTGCTGGCCTATTCCGGCGGCCTCGACACCTCCGTCATCGTCAAGTGGCTGCAGGACACCTACGGCTGTGAAGTGGTGACCTATACCGCCGACCTTGGTCAGGGCAAGGAAGTGGAGCCCGCTCGCGCCAAGGCCGAGGCCCTGGGAGTCAAGGAAATCTTCATCGAGGACGTGCGCGAGGAATTCGTGCGTGACTATGTCTATCCCATGTTCCGTGCCAATAGCCTCTACGAAGGCGAGTACCTGCTGGGTACCTCCATCGCACGTCCCCTGATCGCCAAGGGCATGGTGGAAGTGGCGGAGAAAACCGGCGCCGACGCCATTGCCCACGGTGCCACCGGCAAGGGCAATGATCAGGTGCGCTTCGAACTGGGAGCCTATGCCCTCAAGCCCGGCATCAAGGTGATCGCGCCCTGGCGTGAATGGGATCTCAACTCCCGCGAGAAACTCCTGGCCTACTGCGAAACCCACAATATCCCCGTGGATCACAAGCAGGGCAAGAAGTCGCCTTACTCCATGGACGCCAACCTGCTGCACATTTCCTATGAAGGCGGCATTCTGGAAGATCCGGCGGCCGAGCCCGAGGAAAGCATGTGGCTGTGGTCGGTGTCTCCTGAAAATGCGCCCGACAAAGCCACCTATGTGGAACTGGAATATGAAAAGGGTGACATCGTTGGCATTGATGGCCAGCGCATGTCTCCGGCCACCGTGCTTGCCACCCTCAACAAACTGGGTGGAGAAAACGGCATCGGTCGCACCGACATCGTCGAAAACCGCTATGTCGGCATGAAGTCCCGCGGCTGCTACGAAACTCCTGGCGGCACCATCATGCTCAAGGCCCACCGTGCCATCGAGTCCATCACCCTGGATCGCGAAGTGGCGCACCTGAAGGACGAGTTGATGCCACGCTACGCCTCCCTGGTCTACAACGGCTATTGGTGGTCACCGGAGCGCGAAGCCCTGCAAGCCCTGATCGATTATTCCCAGCGCCATGTCAATGGCAAGGTCAGGCTCAAGCTCTACAAGGGCAATGTGATCCTGGCTGGCAGGGAGTCGGCTGAATCCCTGTTCGATGACCGCATCGCCACGTTTGAGGACGATGCCGGGGCCTACGACCAGGCGGATGCCGCCGGTTTCATCAAGCTCAATGCCCTGCGCTTGCGCATGGCGGCAGGTAAGGGGCGTGGCTTCAACCGGGGGTGATGCCGCGCCGCGCTGTACACCATGCCTCCGACCAGGTGGCCTGGCATATTGATGCCGGGCCACAAATAACAACGAGAATGTGGAGAAAACCATGCAATATGATAGACACTACCTTTTGTGGGCCCTTTCCTATGCCATTCTTGGCATGCTGTTGGGCATGGTCATGGCGGCATCCCATAACCATGGGCAATTGGTGACACATGCCCATATTTTGTTGGTGGGCTTCGTGGTATCCCTGATTTATGCGGTGATCCACAAGCTCTGGCTCGCTTCAGCCGATGGTAACCTGCCCATGGTGCAGTTTGTCGTGCATCAGGTTGGGGCGGTGGTGATGGTGATCGGCTTGTTCTTGCTTTATGGGGGCTACATGCCGATGGAACAATTGGATCCTGTGCTGGGAATATCCGCCACTGCGGTCTTGGCCGCGGCGATCATGATGATGTTGCTGGTGCTCAGGTCACGAAAGGCCTGAAAGATTTGGTGTTGGTCGATGTGAATAAAAAAAGCCCGGGTTTCCCCGGGCTTTTTTTGTACGAGCGAACAGCCTCCTAGAACAGGAAGTTCAGGGCGAGGCGGTAGACGCGGCCCCTCATTTCATAGATGTTGCTGGTGGAGGTAGTCTGGGCGCCGTGACGCAGCGGGTCTTCCCTGTCGAAGGCGTTGATCACGGTGAAGTTCAGGTTGGAGTTGCCATCATTCCATGGCAGGGCATAGCCATACATCAAGTCCACCGTGGTGAAGGAGGTCTCCGCGGTCAGGTTGTTGTTGGGGTTGGGCGCGTCGTTGCGCAGGCTTGATATGTAGCGCACGGTGGCCCTGGCCATGTGATCCTGGTTACGCCATCCCAGCATCAGGTTGACACGCCATTCCGGGTTGGGTACGCCGAAGGTGGCCATGTTGTACCAGCCCACGCCGTCCACCAAGGTGCCTTCCTGGTCCATGTCGTACTTGTGGGTCCAGCTGCCGAACAGGCGTGCATTCCAGTTGGAACCAAAGGCATCCACGTCATAGTTGAAGGTGAAGTCGACACCAGAGGTGTTCTGGAAACCCTGGTTGATGTAGGTGGTGCGGAACAGCTGCACGTCGAAGCCTGACATACAGCCTTCAGGACGCGGATCGGCTGGGTTGCCTGACCAGCGGCCGGTGACTTCACAGACCTCGTTGGGGGCGCCGTCACGCAGTTCGATACGGGGATCGTTGATGAAGCCGTCCGCCATGTCGCGCAGCAGAAGGGCCTGGGAGCCTTCCTGGGTGATCAGGTCCTCGAAGCGCACGCTCCAGTAGTTCACCTCGGCGGTGAAGTTGTCGGTGATGTCCCAGGTGACACCGGCGGTCCAGTTCTTGGAGGTTTCCGGCATCAGGTCGCGGTTACCCACCAGCAGACCACGGGCGTTGATGACGTCGCCGCCGATGGGTTGGGTGGAGGCACCACCAGGGCCGATACCAAATACCTGTATCTCGCCGGGCTGACGGAAGGAGGTACCCGCGGATGCCCGCAGGAACAAGCCTTCCTTGGGAGTCCACAGTAGGCCAACCTTGGGATCAAAGGAGTCAAACTGGCCAGTATCTTCATAACGGCCGGCCAACTGCACTTCCACTGTGTCGGTGGGGAACATCACCAATTCCGCGAAGGCGGCGTTGGTGCCACGGGTGCCTTCGAAGTCCAGGAAGGCGGTGGCGCCGTTGAAGGCCCAGTTGCCTGCCTGGTGGCTGAGGGTATCCCACTGCTGGCTGAAGTACTGCTCGCGGCGGTGCACGCCGAATGCCAGGCCGGTGGTGCCGCCCGCCATTTCCCACAACTCGCCGGTAACGATGAAGTCATAGGTCCTGAGTTCGCCGTTGTCGGTGGTGGTGCGATGACCGGTCATCCAGTCGATAAGGGCCGGGTCGTTGTAGTGAGCATCGCCAGGCTGTGCCAGGGCATGGTTCGCGAAGGGATTGAAGAACTGACAGGGTCCTTCGCCACGGCGTGACAGAGTGGGGTCATTGGCGCGGCTGAAGTTACAGTTGGGCCCGCCGTAGCCATCCAGGGAAGACTGAAGCCGTGCTATCACTGTATCTGTGCTGCCGAAGCGAGTCTCGTTCCAGGAGTTGGAGAAGGCAGCTTGCCAGTCCCAGCCGGAATTGCCGAAGTTGCCATCCAGGCGGGAGGCGAAGCGGAAGGTGTCCTGTTGGGTGT
>JBJHAY010000142.1:0-8765 GCA_050485205.1 Gammaproteobacteria bacterium | reverse complement strand
CACTTCGCCCACCGACTTCATCTGGGTGGTGAGACGGTCCGGGGCCTGGGGAAATTTCTCAAAGGTGAAGCGTGGAATCTTGGTCACCACATAGTCGATGCTGGGCTCGAACGAGGCCGGGGTCACTCCTCCGGTGATTTCATTGCGCAGCTCATCCAGGGTGAAACCAACCGCCAGCTTGGCGGCAACCCTGGCAATGGGGAAGCCGGTGGCCTTGGAGGCCAGGGCCGAGGAGCGCGATACCCTGGGATTCATTTCTATCACTACCAGACGGCCGTCGGCGGGATTGATGGCGAACTGCACATTGGAGCCGCCGGTTTCAACGCCGATTTCCCGCAGTACCGCAATGGCGGCATTACGCAGAATCTGGTATTCCTTGTCAGTGAGCGTTTGCGCCGGCGCCACGGTAATGGAATCACCGGTATGAATGCCCATGGGGTCCAGGTTTTCGATGCTGCATACGATGATGCAGTTATCGTTGCGGTCCCTCACCACTTCCAGTTCATATTCCTTCCAGCCGATCAGGGACTCGTCGATCAGCAACTCATTGGTGGGGGAAAGATCCAATCCCCGCTGGCAAATCTCCTCAAACTCTTCCTTGTTGTAGGCTATGCCACCACCGCTGCCGCCCATGGTGAACGAAGGACGGATGATACAGGGGAAGCCCAGTTTCTCGGAAGCGGCAACGGCCTCCTCCATGTTGTGGGCAATTTCATGCAGGGGGGTGCCCAGCCCGATGGCCACCATGGCGTCATCGAACAGTTCCCGGTCTTCTGCCTTGGCAATGGCTTCTTTCTTGGCGCCGATCAGTTCCACCCCATATTTTTCCAGCACCCCATGCTTGTCCAGGTCCAGAGCACAATTGAGCGCGGTCTGACCGCCCATGGTGGGCAGGATGGCATCGGGGCGCTCCTTCTCGATGATTTTCTCGATTGTGCGCCACTCCACCGGTTCGATGTAGGTGGCGTCAGCCATGCCCGGATCGGTCATGATGGTGGCAGGATTGGAGTTCACCAGGATGATGCGGTATCCCTCCTCCTTCAAGGCCTGGCACGCTTGGGTGCCGGAGTAGTCAAATTCGCAGGCCTGCCCAATCACGATGGGGCCGGCGCCAATGATCAGGATACTCTTGATGTCGGTTCTTTTCGGCATGTCAGTTTCGCGTATTTATCCGTTGCGGTGGGCTTCAATGAGGCTGATGAAATGGTCAAACACAGGGGCCACATCATGGGGACCAGGGCTGGCTTCCGGGTGTCCCTGAAAACCGAAGGCTGGCTTGTCGGTACGATGAATACCTTGCAGACTGCCATCGAACAGGGATTTGTGGGTAGGCTTCAGATTCGCGGGCAGGCTGTCCTCCGCCACCGCGAAACCATGGTTCTGGCTGGTGATGAAGACCTTGCCACTGGCCAGTTCCTGCACCGGGTGGTTGGCGCCATGATGACCAAGTTTCATTTGCGCGGTGCGGGCGCCGCTGGCCAGGGCCAGCAACTGATGTCCCAGACAAATACCAAAGACAGGCAGGCCTGTTTCCACAATGTGATGAATCGCCTTGATGGCATAGTCACAGGGCTCGGGATCGCCAGGACCATTGGACAGGAACACGCCATCCGGTTGCAGCTTCAATACTTCCTCGGCGGGCGTCTGGGCCGGCACCACGGTGACCCTGCAACCACGGTCGGTCAACATGCGCAGGATATTGCGCTTGACCCCGTAATCATAGGCCACCACATGGTAACGTCCGGGCTTGTCGGGGGTGACATGGCCAGTGCCGAGGAGCCAGGTGCCTTCAGTCCACTCATAGGCCTGTTTGCAGCTGACTTCCTTGGCCAGGTCCATCCCCACCAGCCCAGGGAAGGCTCGGGCAGCGGCAAGCGCCTTGGCAACCGCGGCATCCCTGTCAGCCAGCACTTCCTCGCCAGCAATGATGGCGCCATTGGTGGCCCCCTTGTCACGCAGAATGCGCGTCAGACGCCGGGTATCAATGTCGGCAATGGCAATGACATTGCGCTGCTTCAGATACGCATCAAGGGTCTGTTCGCTGCGGAAGTTGCTGGCCAGCATCGGCAGATTGCGGATCACCAGGCCAGCCGCCCAGACCTTGCCTGATTCATCATCTTCGCTGGTGGTGCCGGTGTTGCCGATATGAGGATAGGTCAGGGTCACGATCTGACGGGCATAGGACGGATCGGTCAGTATCTCCTGATAGCCGGTCATGGCAGTATTGAATACCACCTCGCCGCTGGTGATGCCCTCGGCGCCAATGGACTCTCCATGGAAGGTGGATCCGTCTTGCAGAACTAGGATGGCAGGTTTTCGCAACTTTCAATCTCCACTTGCTGGGATCTTGCCGCCGCCTCTCTGTTTCAGTCGAGACAGAGGGGACGGATCAGAGTTCCCTGGGGTTTCCAGAGGTTAAAAAAAAGCGGAATGCTTTGAATCATTCCGCTTTTCTGAAAACTTTTCTGGACTCAGTCTCATTCATACTGAGCGCGCATTTTACAAAAAACCCACACCCCATGTCCATGGATGTTTGTGACAATTTTCACAAACCGAGGACATCGCCCATGTCATAAAGACCACTTTCGCGTCCTTCCAGCCACAAGGCAGCCCGCACCGAGCCACTGGCATAGGTCATGCGGCTGCTGGACTTGTGGGTGATCTCAACCCGCTCCCCGGCGCTGGCAAACATGACGGTGTGATCGCCAACGATGTCACCTGCACGTATGGTTTCGAAGCCGATGGTCTTGCGGTCACGCTCTCCCACCAAGCCCTCGCGACCGTAGACCGCGCATTCGGCAAGATCCCTGCCCAAGGCCTGGGCCACCACTTCACCCATTTTCAATGCCGTACCGGATGGTGCGTCCTTCTTGTGGCGATGGTGGGCTTCGATGATCTCGATATCGCTGTCCTCGCCAATGATTTTGGCCGCCAGTTCCAGCAGCCGAAAGCAGAGGTTCACACCGACGCTCATATTGGGAGCGAACACGATGGCCACTTCATTGGCCGCCTCGGCAATGGCCAGCTTTTGTTCCTCACTGAAGCCAGTGGTGCCAATCACCAGACGGCGCCCAGCCTGGCGGCATAGCGCCAAGTGCTGCATGGTGGCTTCGGGACTGGTGAAATCGATGAGGGTATCGAAATCATCGAGGCACTGGGCCAAATCCGTCACCAGGCTCACTCCCTGCGGCGGCAGGCCACAGACCGGACCCACATCCTTGCCCGCGTGCTCGCTGCCTGGACGGACACTGGCGGCAGCCAAGGACACGGCGGGATGGCTGATAACGGCTTCCAGGATGTGCTTGCCCATACGGCCGGTGATGCCGGCGATGGCGATTCTGGTCATGCTTGCTGGCCCTTGTGGGTGACTGGGAATCAGGGGCGCATGATACCGGAGCCGGCCTCAAACACCAACCGTGCAGGATAGGGCCTCTGAGATTCACTTCCTGTAGGAGCGAGCCCTGCTTGCGACTGGTGGCTTTTGTTGGCTTCAGGTCGCGAGCAGGGCTCGCTCCTACAGTGGGGATCAGAAGCCTTCGGGCTTGAGGGCGTCGACGAATTTTTTGACGCCGTCGAACCAGCCGGTTTTGCGCGGGGACTGGGACTTGCCCTGGCTGTCCTGGATCTGCACGAACTCTTCCAGCAGTTCTTTCTGGCGCTTGGTGAGATTGACCGGGGTTTCCACCACCACCCGGCACAGCAGATCGCCGGCGGGTCCGCCGCGCACCGGGGTCACCCCTTTGTTGCGCAGGCGGAACAGCTTGCCGGTCTGGGTTTCCGGCGGAATCTTGAGCTTGACGCGGCCATCCAGAGTCGGCACTTCCAGTTCACCTCCCAGGGCCGCATCGGTAAAGCTGATGGGAATCTCGCAGTGCAGGTTGGCGCCATCGCGCACAAAGATCGGATGTTCCTTGACCAGAATCTGCACATAGAGATCGCCGGGAGGGCCGCCGTGAATGCCGGCTTCGCCTTCGCCGGTAAGCCGGATGCGGTCACCGGTGTCTACCCCCGCCGGCACTTTCACCGACAGTGTCTTGGTTTCCTTGACCGCGCCGCGGCCATGGCAAATGTGACAGGGGTCCTTGATGGTCTTGCCCGCCCCCTGGCAGCGGGGGCAGGTCTGCTGGACCGAGAACGGTCCCTGGCGCATGCGGATATGCCCCATGCCGTTGCAGGTGGTGCAGTTCACCGCGGCCGTTCCTTTCGCGGCGCCGGTGCCGTCGCAGCTTTCGCAGGAAACCGAGGAGGGAACCCTGATCTTGACACTGGTGCCGCGGACCGCGTCCTCCAGATTCAGTTCCAGGGTGTAGCTCAGATCCGCCCCGCGCTGCACGTGGCTGCGGCCACGGCCACCGCCGAAAATATCCCCGAAAATATCCCCGAAAATATCCCCGAACCCCTGATGCGCGCCAGCGCCACCGGCACCCGCATTGACGCCGGCGTGACCAAACTGGTCATAAGCGGCCTTCTTCTGGGCATCGGACAGCACTTCGTAAGCCTCGTTGGCTTCCTTGAAGCGGGCCTCGGCCTCGGCGTCGCCAGGATTACGGTCGGGATGGTGTTTCATGGCCACCTTCCGATAGGCCTTTTTGATGTCCTGCTCGGAAGCGTCGCGGCTGATGCCCAATACTTCGTAATAATCTCTTTTGTCCATCAGCGTTCCAGGATGGGCACCGTCATGGGTGCCTTCGGTTCCAATACACAAGGGAGTGGCCTTTACCGGGCCAGTGCACGGGCTTCATGGAAACCACTGCACACTGGCACGGGTGGACTCACTCCCCCTGTAACGATCAGCCTGCAAGCCAAGGCCCGGCACGCATTGCGCCGGGCATGGCGGCAACGGCTCAGGCGCGCGATGCAGCCCAGGCTTATTTGTCGTCCTTGACTTCCTCGAATTCGGCGTCTACCGCCTCGTCTCCAGTCGCGCTCTGCTCGCCCTGCGCGGCGCCATCCTGGGCTTGCTGCTTGTCGGCATACATCTTCTGGGCCAGCCCTGCCGCGGCTTCTGACAAGGCCGCGGTCTTCTCCTTGATGGCTTCCAGGTCATCACCCTTGATGACCTCTTCCAAGGCCACCATGGCAGCATTGATGGCATCCTTTTCGCCCTGCTCCACCTTGTCACCCGCTTCCGTCAAGGTCTTGCGGGTGGCATGCACCAGTCCATCGGCGGTGTTGCGGGCACTGACCAGCTCCTCGAACTTCTTGTCCTCGGCGGCGTGGGATTCGGCATCGCGCACCATCTTTTCGATCTCTTCGTCAGTGAGGCCACTGGAGGCCTTGATGACGATGGACTGCTGCTTGCCAGTGGCCGTGTCCTTGGCGGATACGTTGAGAATGCCGTCGGCATTCAGGTCGAAGCTCACCTCGATCTGCGGCATGCCACGTGGTGCCGGCGGAATGTCGCTGAGGTCGAAACGGCCCAGGGACTTGTTCTGGGACGCCTGCTTGCGCTCTCCCTGGACCACGTGAATGGTCACCGCGGTCTGGTTGTCATCGGCGGTGGAGAACACCTGCTTCTTGTTGCAGGGAATGGTGGTGTTCTTCTCGATCAGCACGCTGGCCACGCCACCCAGGGTTTCGATACCCAGGGACAGGGGCGTGACGTCCAACAACAACACGTCGGTCACCTCGCCGGCCAATACCGCGCCCTGGATGGCAGCCCCAATGGCCACGGCCTCGTCGGGGTTGACGTCGCGGCGCGGCTCCTTGCCGAAGAATTCAGCCACTTTCTTCTGCACCAAGGGCATGCGGGTCTGACCACCCACCAGGATCACATCATTGATGTCGGAAACCTTGAGGCCGGCGTCCTTGAGCGCGATCTTCAGCGGCTCAATGGTACGGTCCACCAGCTCTTCCACCAGGGATTCCAGCTTGGAACGGGTCAGCTTCACCACCAAGTGCTTGGGACCCGTGGCGTCGGCAGTGATGTAGGGCAGATTGACCTCGGTCTGCTGGGCAGAAGACAGCTCGATCTTCGCCTTTTCGGCCGCTTCCTTCAGGCGCTGCAGGGCCAGGGGGTCGTTGTGCAGGTCGATGCCGGAGCTTTTCTTGAAATCATCCGCCAGATACTCGATCAAACGCAGGTCGAAGTCCTCGCCACCCAGGAAGGTATCGCCGTTGGTGGACAGCACTTCGAAGGAATGCTCGCCATCGGTCTCGGCAATCTCGATGATGGAGATGTCAAAGGTGCCACCACCCAGGTCGTAAACCGCAATGGTGGAGTCCCCACTTTTCTTGTCCATGCCATAGGCAAGAGCGGCGGCGGTGGGCTCGTTGATGATGCGCTTGACGTCGAGGCCGGCGATCTTGCCGGCATCCTTGGTGGCCTGGCGCTGGGAATCATTGAAGTAGGCAGGTACCGTGACCACGGCCTCGGTAACCGGCTCGCCCAGATAGTCCTCGGCGGTCTTCTTCATCTTTTTCAGCACTTGGGCGGAAATCTGTGGAGGCGCCATCTTGTCGCCACGCACCTCGACCCAGGCGTCACCATTGTTGGCCTGGATGATCTTGTAGGGCACCATTTTGATGTCCTTTTGCACCACGTCGTCCTTGAACTGACGGCCGATCAGGCGCTTCACCGCAAACAGGGTGTTGTTGGGGTTGGTCACGGCCTGACGCTTGGCGGGTTGCCCCACCAGGGTCTCGCCATCCTCGGTGTAAGCAATGACTGAGGGCGTGGTGCGATCGCCTTCCGCGTTTTCAATGACCTTCGGCTTGCCACCCTCCATCACGCTGACGCAGGAGTTGGTGGTGCCCAAATCGATACCAATGATTTTGCCCATTTGCTGATCTCCGAAAAAAACCTTTTGACTCAACCGTCTGTTAGTGTGTGCCAGGCATTCCCCGTGGGATATCCCGGCGCTCCGGCCCATCGACGGCCGTTGACTGCTTACATGCCCCTCTATATTGGCGCTGAGCTGAATAATTCAAGGCCGTGGCGCCAATCCCGCTCATTCTCCCTTGGCCACCACCACCATGGCTGGGCGGATCACCCTGCCATTGAGCATATAGCCCTTCTGCATCACGCCAATCACCGTGTTGGGTTCCACTTCCGGGTTGGGATGCATGGCCATGGCCTGGTGCTGCTGGGGATCAAAGGGTTCGCCCTGGGGATCAATGGCAATGATGTCGAACTTGGCCAGGGTTTCCAGAAAGCCCTTGAGGGTCAACTCCACGCCTTCATAGAGCGCCTTGACCTTGTCATCCTGGCCATCGGGACCTACCGCTTGCAGGGCCCGCTCCAGATTGTCGATCACCGTGAGCAATTCGCCGCCAAACTTCTCCAGCGCGAATTTGTGCGCCTTTTCCACGTCTGCCTCGCAGCGTCGACGCATGTTCTGCACCTCGGCCTGGGCTCTCAGTACTGAATCCCGCTGACTGGTCAGGGCGGCAGCCACGGCCTCGTCGATGCGGGCCTGCAATTCATCATCCAATGCCATGTCGTCGTTTACGCCTGTGTCGGCGCCATTCTGATTGGATGAAGCCTGGTTGCGATCATGACCACTTGCGTCACCACCAGACTCTTCCGCGCCTGTTTGCGCCACCCCATCTTCCTGGCCGGTCTTGTTGATTTCTTCACCGGACATGCATGCCTCCCAGAAACTTGCGAATCACAAATACGGCCAATATGGGGCTGACAAACATCGATTCAAGCGACTGTTGCAAAAAAGATCATCTTTTCCACCACTCCCACCAATCCTGTAGGAGAGAAAGGGTTGTCGCCCTGACAGGCTTGCAGCACCGGAAACAAAAGTGGTCTACAATCGTGGCGGCCGGACCCATGCCGCGCAGGAGACCGCACCCAACCATGCTACGCCAGCTCACCATCAGCAATTACGCCATCGTCGACCACCTGGACATCGATCTGAAGCCCGGCATGACCGTGATCACCGGAGAAACCGGAGCCGGCAAGTCCATCATGCTGGACGCCCTGGGCCTGGCCCTGGGAGACCGCGCCGACAAGGACGTGATCCGTGGCGGCGCCGAGCGCGCGGAAATCAGCGCCTGCTTCACTCTCGCCGACAATCAGGAAGCCCGCGACTGGCTGCGGGACCACGATCTCGACGACGACGGCAACCCCGAATGCCTGCTGCGCCGTGTCATCACCCGCGACCGTTCCAAGGCCTATATCAATGGCCAACCAGTGACCCTCAACGACTTGCAGTCCCTCGGCGACATGCTGGTGGACATTCACAGCCAGCACGAACACCAATCCCTGCTGCGTCAAAGCACCCACCAGAAACTGCTGGATGCCTACTGCCGTCAGCAAGCCCAGTCCACCCTGGTGGCAGAGCTGGCCAGTCAGTGGCGTGACCTGGGCCACAGCCTGCGACGCCTGCGCGGCGAAGCCAGCGACAACAATGCCCGCCTTGAGCTGCTGGGCTATCAAGTGAAGGAACTGGATGAACTGGCCCTCACCGAAGATGAATACGAAGCCCTGGAGCTGGAGCAAAAACAACTGAGCCACGCCGAGGCCAGCCTGGCCACCCACCAGCAACTGCTGGACCTGCTGAGCGAGAACGATGAACACAATGTGCGCCGCGCCCTCAACCAGGCCCTGTCGCTGCTGGAGACCATCGCCTACCCCGACAAACATAGCGAGAACGCCGGCAACCTGCTCAACACCGCCCTGATCCAGGTGGAAGAGGCCGCCGACGAAATCAGCCACGCCATCGACAAGGTGGACCTGAACCCCGAGCGCCTGGAAAGCGTCAACCATCGGCTGGCGGTCATTCTGCAACTGGCACGCAAGCACAAGACCAATC
>JBJHAY010000141.1:0-8776 GCA_050485205.1 Gammaproteobacteria bacterium | reverse complement strand
CTGACAGAATGCTGTCCCATTCCTTGCCGCCCACCGGCATCACCGACAGCCGGTTGCCGCGCCGCAACAGAATCAGCTCTTCCAGGTTCGGCAGAGTCCTGATCTCATCCAGGGGGATCAGGCGCGGCAGCTTGCGCAGCCGCTTCATGTCCACCGCCACCCAGCGCGGGTTGTCGGGCGTGCTCTTGGGATCGTAATAGGGAGACTCGGGATTGAACTGAGTGGGATCGGGATAGGCTGCCTTCACCACCTGGAGCACACCGGCCACGCCGATGTGGCGGCAACTGGAGTGGTACAGCAACACTTGGTCACCCACCGCCATCGTCTTCATGAAGTTGCGGGCCTGGTAGTTGCGCACGCCATCCCAGGCGATGGTGTTCTTCGGCGCCTTGGCAAAGTCATCAATGCCGCATTCGTCGGGTTCACTTTTCACCAGCCATTTATTCATTCAGTACCTCCTGGATTGTTGCGCGTATTCTCTCACAAAGCAGGGCTTGCCACAGTCCCGGCTTGCTCCCAGGTTCGCCACGGCTGGGATGATGCATCGGCCGGGGTGATACGCTATGATGCCGGCTCAGCCTCGTTGGCACGGCCACCATGATCCCACGACCAACACAGGCCCACGGAAAACAATCAGTCGCCATATTGGCCAGGCCAATTCAAAACAATCAGAGGAAGCCTCCCGCAAGTCCATGGAAACCAACCTGCCCGTCTCCGATACCATGCTAGGCCTGCTGTTGAGTACCTTCTTCCTGCTGGGGATCGTGATCTTCCTGCGTTCCCTGGCCTATCGCTACATCCGCAAGAACATCCCTTCCATGGACTTGCAGCGGCGCTGGATGGTGCAGTCCCGCAACGCCCTGATCCTGCTGTTTCTACTTGGCTTCGTGATGATCTGGGGCGAAGCCCTGCGTTCTCTGGCCCTGTCAGTTGTTGCCATCGCGGTGGCCTTCGTGGTGGCCACCAAGGAATTGATCCTGTGCGTCACCGGCTCCATCCTGAAAACCGGCGCCCGCTCCTTCAAGATCGGCGACCGCATCCAGATCAAGGACTTCCGGGGTGACGTCATCGATCAGAACCTGCTGGCCACCACCATTCTTGAAGTGGGGCCAGGCAAGCTGACCCATCAACGCACCGGCAGGATGAGCGTGATTCCCAACGCCATGTTCGTGTCCGAGCCGGTGATCAATGAAAGCTATACCAATGACTACGTGCTGCATGTCTTCACCGTGCCCTTCAAGCGCGACGACGACTGGCGCGATGCCCAGAAAGCCCTGCTGAAATCCTCCAACAAGTACTGCGAGCCGTTCTTGCCGGAAGTGCGCAAGTACATGGAACAGCTGAGCCGCCAGCGAGGACTCGACGTGCCCACGGTGGACCCCAGGGTCACCCTGCAATTTCCGGTGGCGGGAGAGGTACATCTGATTGTCAGGGTGCCGACCCGGTCCACTCAGCGCAGCTATATTGAACAGTCGATCCTGGGGGAAGTGTTTGCCAGCAAGAATTACACTGCTCCCAAGACCAGGAGCAGCGACACTGAGGAAGAAAAACCAGGGGACCTCTGATTAATTGTCTGTCAACGCCGGCATGCCAGCCATTCCCCGCTGATCAGGGCATGACAGCCAGGACCAGCAAGACTGGCGAGGTTTCCGGCAGACCCAGGGCTTATCGCCTGATGACCCTGGTTGCATGGAGAATCATCACATGATCAAGCAAAGCCTGCTGACCACCGCCATTGCCTCCACCACCATTGCACTCTGCCTGACTCATCCCGCTCTTGCCCAGCGCATGCCGGACATCGGGTTCGAAAGCATCGGCCGTGGCCGCCCACTGACGGCAGATGTGCGGGAACAAGCCCTGGTGGGCCCCAACTGGATCCGCAACACCGGCCAAGCCGCGAGGGGCGGGCAACGCCTCAATGGCTTCCGCCCCGATGAATTACCCGCTGACATCGACCCCCTGCCCGTCGACATCTTTACTACACAGGACTTCTATGCGGACCGCGACCTGTGGAGTGATCCACGCTACTTCCGCTGCATGAGCGGCTACGCCACGGAAGACCAGTGGGGCGCCCAGGTGGGTAACCCCCTGATTCTCAGCGATGCCCCCGCCGATGGGGTATGGGGCCACTGCGACATCGACTATCCGCGCGAGGCCATCGTCAGCCCCTACGGCTTTGTCAGCGCCCAGGAGCACTACGAAGCACTGCTGGAGGAAACCCGTCAGCGCGGCGGTCCCCACCAGTACAGCTTTGAAAATTTCCCCGCCGCGGAGTGGAACGGGGTTTACGAGCGCCCGCTGTTTTCCATCGACCACCAGAACTGGTACTGGATGCGGCACAACCAGATCGCCACCATCGTGTCCCTGTTGACGCCGGAATACCAGGAGCGCCTGGTGCAGGAAGCCTATCATCACGTCAATACCAACTCGCCGCTGTGGCCTTCCACCTTCTGCTGGCCAGAGGGTTTCATGCGGCGCTGGCACATGGCCTCGGTTTGGGAACACCACGTCATCGCCACCCCGGACCTGGTGCAGATCATGGCTGGAGTGGTGCGCAACTTCATCACCAACATCTATGTGGGACGGGAGTTCATTCTCGACGATCTGCCCCTCGGCGGCGTGCCACGGCTGGGTGACGCAGTGCCCCAGTGGTATGGGGAAACCGTCGGCTTCTGGGACGGGGATGTGTTGATCACCTGGACCTCCAACATCCAGGGCTGGAAGGCCCATGCTGCCTTTGAGTTCTCGAACCAGATGCAGTCCATTGAAATCTACACCCCCAGCCGCGATGACAACGGCAACTTCAGCGGTCTCAACCACGAGGCCATCCTCTATGATCCCGAAGCCTTGGTGGAGCCTGTGCGCATCGTGCGCAATCTGAACAAGCGCCACAATTTCACCGAGGCCGAGGCCGTGCCCTACAACGCCATCGACTGTGTGCAGAGCATCTTCCCGGTGGATGGCCGCGCCACCACCGTGACCCCCGGCACGGTTATCGAATACCGGGTGCCAGACCTCTACGGCCGCCCCTGGGCGGAAATCTGGGAGCGCCACTTCGAGCAGGACATGGAACGCAGCGACACTGGGGTGGATATCTTCAGTTTCGACTGATGGGCTCAACTGCTGCATAATCGCGGCTCGCCGTCAGACCCATCAGGCCACTACTCTGGAAACCTGCCGACGCATGACTTATCACTGCCTGGAAAAAGCCGACAAGCTCCATGACAATTACCGCAAGGTATTCAGCATCAGTGGCCATGACCTGCTGTTGTTGCAACACCAGGGCGGGCTTTACCTGCTGGAAAACATCTGCCCGCACGCGGCCTATCCCATGGAGGCCGGACAGATCATCGGCACTGACCTGCGCTGCCCGATGCATGGCTATCTGTTCGACTTGCGCACCGGCGCCTGCACATTCTACACCGAAGGTCCCTGCCGCGGCCTGCACACCTACGACATCATCCGCCGTGGTGATGAAGTCGGCGTGGAACTCTAGTGGACCATGCGCAAAGTTCGGTAATCGTTCGCTGCGCCATCTGGCTGTGCTCCTGAGATTACCGAACTTCACGCATGGTCCTCCAGGTCGATCAAAGATGCTGCCCATCCACCACTTTGCGGATGAAGTCCAGCATCTGACTGCCCGCGAAGTCATCCTGGGTATTGATGTGCTGATTCTCGGAATAGTGATTCTGATGCATGATCTGGGTGAAGCGCGGGCAGCGCTGGCGGGTTTCGCACAGCAGATTGTAGAGCCTGGCAGTGCCAAGCTCGATGCCGATGGGATCGAACTCGGCGCTCATCAGAAACACCGGCACATGGGCGCCTTGATAGCGGGCCGCCAGGCTCATGACCGAACGGGTTTCACGCACGGCAGCATCACTGCCGAAGTAGGCCTCGTTGCCAGCCTCATAGGCGCCGGACATCATGATGGCACCGGCAATGTCGGGGGTGGCGTCAAACATCATCTCGGTATCGAACAGCGGGGAACCCACGTGGGTGCAACCGGCGGAGGCGCAGAAAAAAAACACCTGCTCAGGATCGATGCCGTAATTGGCGGCATTTTCGCGAATCCAGGCGACGATCATTTTCATGTCCTCGGCGCCCTGGGGATAAACGATGTTGGGTACCAGCCGGTAAGTGGCATTGATGCCCACCATGTGGTTGCGGGCGAAGTAGGTGCCGATGTTGGCGTACATCAGGTCGCTGGCGCTGTTGTCCTTGTGACCGCCGGTGAGACCGCCACCGTGGATATAGACCACTGCCGGGCGGGTGCCGGTGGCGCCTTGCGGCGTATAGACATCCAGCAGATGGCGTTCACTGTCCGGGCCATATTGCAGATCACGGGTGGCGCTGACACCATCCTTGGGTGTATGCCTGTGCAATTCCGCGAACAGTTCTCCGGTGCGTTGCACCACGTCCGGCCCCATGGTAGGCCCCATGGCACGGATTTCCTCATAGGCTCTCAACAACAACGGGTCCGTGATTTCCTGGGCCTGGGCAGGCGCGTTGATGGCCATGCAGGCGGTCAGCGCCAGGCCAGTGGTGAGATGCTTCATAGACATGGTTGATCCTCATTGATTGGTTGTTCTTGATTCCCCGACTCATTCCCCAGCCTGCCATTGACCTCGATATAGAACAGCGCCGCGCCCCAGATATTACTCAGAATGATCAATGCCGCGCCAACGCCAAAACACAATCTGGCCAAATGAGGAGCGTACACCAGGTTGTCGGTCATGGTCAGGGGCTGCCACCAATCATGGGCCTGGCGCTGATATTGGCATTTGGGACAGATCATGGCGGCAATATATCACCCTTGCCGCGGTTCTAATGGGGTATGCTTGGCAAGTCCGTCGCTTTTTCTGGCCCGTTGCAGGCATGACGCCCTGGCCTCGGACAGGCGCTGGATTGCCTCCCATGGATTTCACGTTTCAAGGAGTTCTGTGATGAATTCATTGCCCCATTCCCGTGGTTCCTCCCGCCATGCCCGCTCGATGATGACGCTCACGCGGCCGCTTTGCTTGCTGGCAGGTGTGCTGCTGATGTTGACCGCGCCCCTGCGCGCCCAGGACACCGACGACTTCGTGCCCCTGTTCGGCGCCGAGGGACTCGACGGCTGGGTGTTCGAGGAGGCGGAAGCAGACAGTTTCAAGTTGAATGACGGCGTGCTGGTGGTGCAGGGAGAGCATGGCTGGCTGCGTTCTCCGAGAGAGTATGGCGACTTCATCCTGCGCGCCGAATTCCGCTTCGTCACCCTGGATGCCGACAGCGGCATCTTTCTGCGCGCGGGTCTCGGCACCCCCTTCATCCGCGGCTGGCCCGGCAATGCCTACCAGGTGCAGACCCGGGACATTACCCTCAACGCCAGCAACAGCCCCCTGCCGCTGGCGCAGCTCTACCGCCACCAGATCGAGGACGGCAACACTCAGTACCAGTTCACCCGGGTCCATGACCTCTATACCGGCGTGGGCGAATGGCAACGCTATGAAATCCGCGTGCTGGGCGATCAATTGACCGTGACTTTCAACGGCGAAATCGTCACCATGGCGGAGAACATCGTCAACGCCTCCGGCTACCTGGGTTTCCAGAGCGAGACCGGCATCATTGAATTCCGCAACCTGATGATTTATGAGCCCTGATTTCTACGAGTTGTTCGACCGCCTGATCCGGGAGCATTCGGTCAGTTCCGCCAACCCTGATCTGGACCGCAGCAACCTGGGCGTGATCGACCTGCTGGCGGAGCGCTTCGGCAGCCTGGGCTTTCAATGCGAAGTGATCCCCGTGACTGGTCTGCATCCCAAGGCCAATCTCATCGCCACCCTCGGCAGCGGGCCTGGCGGCCTGGTACTGTCGGGGCACACGGATACCGTGCCCTTTGACGCCGCCCTGTGGCAAAGCGATCCGCTGCGCATGACCCGCAAGGATGACCGGCTCCATGGCCTGGGCAGCACCGACATGAAGGGCTTCTTCGCCGTGGTGCACGAGGCGGTGAAAGCCTTCACCGACACCCCTCTGCAACAGCCACTGATCGTGCTGGCCACCGCCGATGAGGAAAGCTCCATGGAAGGCGCCCGACTGCTCACGGAATTGGGCCGGCCCAAGGGCCGCTACGCGGTGATCGGCGAGCCAACCGGCCTCAAGCCGGTGATCCGGCACAAGGGCATCATGATGGAAACCGTGCGCATCCTCGGCCGCAGCGGCCATTCCTCCAATCCCGCCCTGGGTCGCAATGCCCTAGAGGCCATGCACGAGGTGATCTCCACCCTGCTGACATTCCGCCGCCAATTGCAGGAGAAGCACCAAAGCCCCCATTTCGATATCCAGGTACCCACCCTCAACCTGGGCGTGATCCACGGCGGCGACAACCCCAACCGCATCTGCGGCCACTGCCGTCTGGAATTCGATTTGCGTCTGTTGCCCGGCATGGACAACGACGCCACCCGCGAACAGATCCGCGAACTGATCCGCCCCATCGGCGAGCGGCGCCAGGTGGAAGTGGTGTTGGAACCCCTGTTCGCCGGGATCAATCCCTTCAGTAATGAGCATGGAGAACTGGCGGCGGTGGCGGCGCGGCTCACCGGACATGCCCCGGAAAGCGTGGCCTTCGGCACCGAAGGGCCATTCCTGCAGCAGTTGGGCATGGACACCATCATCATGGGCCCCGGCAGCATCGACCTGGCCCACCAGCCCAATGAGTACCTGGACCTGAGCCAGGTGCCCCCCGCCATCGACGTGCTGCAACAGCTGGTGCGTCGCTTCTGCCTGTAGCAGCGAGCAGGGCTCGCGCCCTGGGCGGGTTTTCCGGTAGAATAGCGCGCTTTTCTCCCTGTCAAGGGCAACCGCGGATCACGGCCATGTCGGTGGATACCAAACAGTACGTCAACTGGTTCCGGCACTCCTCCCCCTACATCAATGCCTATCGGGGCAAGGTGTTCGTCATCATGTTGCCCGGCGAAGCCATCGCCCACGACAATTTCTACAACATCGCCCATGACATCACCCTGCTCAACAGCCTGGGGGTGAAGCTGGTGCTGGTGCACGGGGCACGGCCGCAGATTGACGAAGCCATGGCCAATGCCGGACAGGAAGTGAAATTTCACAAGGGCATCCGTATCACCGACGGCCACAGCCTGCCCATCATCAAATCCGCCACCGGCAGGCTGCGGATCAAGATTGAGTCCATTTTTTCCATGGGCCTGATCAATTCGCCGATGCATGGCGCCGACATCACCATCACCAGCGGCAACTTCATCATCGCCAAGCCTTACGGGGTCCATGAGGGCGTTGACTTGTCCCACACTGGCCAGGTGCGCAAGGTGAATCACGAAGCCATCAACAAACAATTGACCGGTGGCCACATCGTGTTGATCTCCAGCCTGGGCTACTCACCCACGGGGGAGATCTTCAATCTCAACGTGGAGGATGTGGCGGCCGCCACCGCCATGGCACTGAATGCCGACAAGCTGCTGATCTTCGGCCGCGAGAGCGGTATCCTCGACAAGGATGGCGAACCCATCAGCAAGCTCAGCGCCGACGAGGCCCAGGCCCTGATCAACCAGAAGCTGGCGCGCAATGGCAGCAGTGACGACCTGGAGTTGAAAAACCTGCAACTGAGTGTGAAGGTATGTCGCGCCACAGTGAAGCGGTCCCAGGTCATCAGCTATGTCGAAGACGGCGCCCTGCTGACGGAACTGTTCACCCGTGATGGGGCCGGCACCCTGATCACCCAGGAAAGCTATGAGCAGATCCGCACCGCCACCATCGACGACGTGGGCGGCATTCTGGAACTCATCGAACCGCTTGAGGAAGCCGGCATCCTGGTGCACCGTTCACGGGAGCTGCTGGAGAATGAGATATCCCAGTTCACGGTGATCGTGCGCGAGGGTGCCATCATCGGCTGCGGCGCTCTCTATCCCCTGGACAGTGAAAACGCCGAACTGGCCTGCATGGCGACTCATGAGGAATACCGCAACAATGGCCGCGGCCAGTTGATACTGGAACGAATAGAGCAGAATGCCAGAAAAATCGGCATTCGCAGGCTGTACGTTTTGACCACCAAGACGCCCCACTGGTTCGTGGAGCGAGGGTTTCAGCAAAGCAATGTGGACGCCTTGCCGGAACGCAAGAAGCAACTGTACAACTACCAGCGCAATTCAAAAGTATTTGAAAAAACCCTGTAGGAGCCTGCCCAGCAGGCGACTGGAGCTGGTCGCGAGCAGGGCTCGCTCCTACAGGGCTCGATTGATCAATCAACGACAGGTGATTCCATGCCACAGTACAGATCATACACTTCCACCAAGGGCCGCAACATGGCCGGCGCCCGCGCCCTCTGGCGCGCCACGGGCATGAAGAACGAAGACTTCGGCAAGCCCATCATCGCCGTGGCCAACTCCTTTACTCAGTTCGTGCCAGGCCACGTACACCTGAAGGATCTGGGGCAGCTGGTCATCAGCGAGATCGACAAGGCCGGTGGCGTCGGCAAGGAATTCAACACCATCGCCGTCGATGACGGTATCGCCATGGGCCATGACGGCATGCTCTACAGCCTGCCTTCCCGTGAAATCATCGCCGACGCCGTGGAGTACATGGCCAACGCCCACTGTGCCGATGCCCTGGTCTGCATTTCCAACTGCGACAAGATCACTCCCGGCATGCTGATGGCCGCCATGCGGCTCAATATTCCCGTGGTGTTCGTTTCCGGCGGCCCCATGGAAGCGGGCAAGACCAAGCTCTCGGACCAAATCATCAAGCTCGACCTTATCGATGCCATGGTGGCTGC
>JBJHAY010000140.1:0-8807 GCA_050485205.1 Gammaproteobacteria bacterium | reverse complement strand
ACCGCCGACAGCGGCAATGGCAATGGCCTTGACGGCTTTGGCGGGGGCGATGGTGATGGCGGCAGCGGGGATGAAAGCGATGACCTATATGACCAGGCGGTGCGCTTTGTCACCGAGTCGCGCAAGGCTTCCATTTCTTCGGTGCAGCGCAAGCTGCGCATTGGCTACAATCGGGCTGCGCGGCTGATCGAGTCCATGGAGATGGCGGGCGTGGTGTCCGAGATGAGCAGCAACGGCAACCGGGAAGTGCTGGCGCCGCCCCCACCGCGCGATAGATAATGAGCCCTGAAAGCGCCATTCTTGCTGCCTTGCTTGCATGACAGCGAATTTGCCAGAGAGCCGGGCGTCGGGGGAGTGCTGCAAAAACCGTCTGCGACAGGATGTCGCAGCCGGAGCCCCCATGGATGGGTTCACGGCGTTTTTTGCAGCACTCCCCCGATGCCCGGCTGAGCCACTGGTTTTGCATGACAGTACTGGAAAAACATTGAGTCCGCGCGCATGACCAGGACTAGTTCAAGGATCAAGACCGTGAAAGCCTTAGTCGCAATCAAACTGTACCTGGCGCTGGCCTGTCTGCCGGGCCTCGCCCTGGCGGCGGAGCCCGACACCAGCGCCATCCAGCAACTCACCACGATTCTTGCCAAGACTGACACCCTGCGCGCCAGTGTCGAGCAGTTGATGCTGGATCAGGACGGCCGGGACTTGCAGGAAACCCAGGGTACCCTGGTGATGCGCAAGCCGGATCACTTCTACTGGGAGACCACTGAACCCTTCGAACAACTGATGGTCACCGACGGCTACCGGGTCTGGAATTACGAGCCTGATCTGGCCCAGGTCACCATCCAGCCCTTCGAGGGCGAAGTGAGTCGTACCCCGGTACTGCTGCTCAGTGGAGACAGTGCGTCGATCGCGGCCGCCTTCGAGGTCAGTGTCAGCACCTTGCCCCACAATGCCCGTCAGCGCTTTGTGCTGCTGCCCCGGGATCCCGGCAGTTTGTATGAGCGCCTGAGCCTGACTTTCTACGAAGACAAAATCGAGGAGATGCAGTTCGAGGACAGCCTGGGGCAGAAGACCAGCCTCAGTTTCCGGGAACTGGAAGTGAACCTGCCGGTGGATGCCGGCATGTTCCAATTTCAGATTCCGCCGGGCATTGATGTCATCGATGGCCTTTGAAGCAAGGGCGCGCGGGTGAATCTGCCACTGTTCCAGGAAAGCACGGGCTACCAGCCGCTGGCGGCGCGCATGCGGCCACGGGTGTTGGAGGAATATCTCGGGCAGGAGCATGTATTGTCGGCGGGCAAACCCTTGTTCGAGGCGGTGAAATCCGGGCAGCCGCACTCCATGATTCTGTGGGGACCGCCCGGGACCGGCAAGACCACCCTGGCGCGGCTTATCGCCGAGGCTGCCGACGCCCACTTCGAAGTGATTTCCGCCGTGCTTTCCGGGGTCAAGGAAATCCGCCAGGCAATACAACAGGCACAGCACGAGCGTCAGGGCAAGGGACGCAAGACCATTCTGTTCGTGGATGAAGTGCACCGTTTCAACAAATCCCAGCAGGATGCCTTCCTGCCCTACATTGAGGATGGCACCGTGATCTTCATCGGCGCCACCACGGAGAATCCCTCCTTCGAGCTCAACAATGCCCTGTTGTCGCGGGCCAGGGTCTATGTGCTCAAGAGCCTGGATGAAGCGGCCCTGGTGGCGATCCTGGAGCAGGCCCTGGCCGATGCGGCACGGGGACTGGGGCAACTGCCGATCCAACTTGCCCCGGCACAGAAGGCGCGCTTTGCCGCCGCCGCCGATGGTGACGCCCGCAAGCTGTTGAACCTGTTGGAAATCAGCCTCGACCTGATGGAGCAGGGCAGCGATGGCAGCAGAGTGTTGAGTGATGAGTCCCTGGCCCAGGTGCTACAGGGTAATGCGCGCCGCTTCGACAAGGGCGGGGACTCCTTTTACGAACAGATTTCCATTCTCCACAAGGCGGTGCGTGGCTCTGCCCCGGACGCGGCGTTGTACTGGTTGGCGCGGATGTTGGATGGAGGCTGCGACCCCTTGTACATTGCCCGCCGCATGGTGCGCATGGCCAGCGAGGACATTGGCAACGCCGATCCCCGCGCCCTGGAAATTACCCTCAATGCCTGGGATGCCCAGGAACGCCTGGGTAGCCCCGAAGGTCAGCTGGCCCTGGCGCAGGCCGTGCTCTACCTGGCCTGCGCGCCAAAGAGCAATGCGGTCTACACGGCCTTCAACGAGGTCATGGCAGAGGTCAGAAACAGCCCCAGCCACGAGGTGCCGATGCATTTGCGCAATGCCGCCAGCAGCTTGATGAAGCAGATGTCCTACGGTGAAGGTTACCGCTATGCCCATGACGAGGAAGGTGCCTATGCGGCGGGTGAAAACTACTTTCCCGAAGCCCTCAAGGACCGGCGCTATTACCACCCGGTGAACCGCGGGCTGGAGGAGAAGATCGCCCAGAAACTGGAACGCTTGCGGACCCTGGATGCCGCCAGCCCACGCAAGCGCTATCCCTGATACAGGCTGTTGTGCAAACAGTGGGGTTTGTCGCGAGCAGGGCTCGCTCTTACAGCTGTCAGGCATTCCCTCTCTGTAGGAGCCTGCCGTGCAGGCGACCGAGAGCTGTCGCGAGCAGGCCTTGATCGGCCATTGGAGGAAGCACACGATGATTAATTACTGGAGTATTGCCCTGGGTGGCGCCATCGGCGCCATGGCGCGATTCTGGGTGTATAATGCGTCCCTTGCCTGGGGCGGTGCCCGGTTTCCCTATGCCACCCTTGTGGTCAATGTGATCGGCTCGTTGCTGATTGGGGTGTTGTATGTGCTCTTCACCGAGCGAGCGCAACTGCCTGCGACGTGGAAGCCGATACTGGTCACGGGTTTCCTGGGGGCTTTCACCACGTTTTCCACCTTCTCGCTGGAAACCATGCAATTGTTGCAGGGGGGCAGGCCTGGATTGGCCCTGGTGAATGTGGCGCTCAGCGTCATCCTGTGCCTGCTGGCAGCCTGGGGTGGGCTCAGCCTGGCCCGTAATTTGATATAGACAATGATGGAATGAATCATGCTGGATCCCCGACTCGTCCGCGCCGACACTGAAACCGTTGCGGCCAAACTCAAGAAACGCGGCTTCGTGCTCGACGTGACAAGAATCACCGAACTGGAAAATGTCCGCAAGTCATTGCAGGTGGAAACCGAGCGCTTGCAGAATGAAAGAAACACCCGGTCAAAAAACATCGGCAAGCTGAAGAGTGCAGGTGAGGATGTTGCTCCCCTTCTGGCGGAGATGGAAGGAATCAAGCGGGATCTGGAGCAGAAGGCTAGCGCCTTGACTGCCCTTCAAGCCGAGTTCGATCAGTTATTGCACGGCATTCCCAACCTTCCCGCCGATGAAGTGCCTGAGGGTGATGGGGAGGAAGATAATCTGGAAATACGCCGTTGGGGTGAGCCTCGGATTTTTGATTTTGCGGTCAAGGATCATATCGACTTGGGTGAGCGGGGCGCACACCTGGATTTCGAGCGTGGGGTGAAAATCACCGGAGCCCGCTTCACTGTGATGCGCGGCGAGGTAGCCCGTCTGCACCGCGCGCTGATTCAGCTGATGCTGGACATGCATACCACTCAGCACGGCTATCAGGAAGTCAACGTGCCCTACATGGTCAATCGTGACTCCCTGTTCGGTACCGGCCAACTGCCCAAGTTCGAGTCGGATCTGTTCAAACTGACGGGGGACCAGGAATACTATCTGATTCCCACCGCCGAGGTGCCGGTCACCAACATCGTCCGCGACGAGATTCTTGATCCTGGGATGCTGCCACTGAAATTCGCCTGTCATTCTCCCTGTTTTCGCAGCGAAGCCGGCAGCTATGGCAAGGATACCCGGGGCATGATCCGTCAGCATCAGTTCGAAAAAGTGGAACTGGTGCAACTGGTGGCCCCGGCGGATTCCGCGCGCGCGCATGAAGAGCTGACGGGACATGCGGAAAACATTCTCAAGGCCCTGGGCCTGCCCTACCGGGTGGTGGTCCTATGCGGAGGTGATATTGGTTTTTCTGCCCACAAGACCTATGACCTGGAAGTGTGGCTGCCAGGGCAAAATGCCTACCGGGAAATTTCCTCGTGCAGTAACTTCGGCGACTATCAGGCTCGCCGCATGCAGGCGCGCTGGCGCAATCCGGAGACTGGCAAGCCCGAAGTGATCCACACACTCAATGGCTCCGGCCTGGCAGTGGGGCGTACCCTGGTGGCGGTGCTGGAGAACTATCAGAATGCCGACGGCAGTGTCAGCGTACCCTCAGTGCTGCGGCCCTACATGAATGGTGCCGATACCATTCTGAGGCCCTGAGACACAGCCATGGACTATCTGCCCATTTTCCTCAAACTGCGGGGACAGACATGCCTGGTGGTGGGAGGAGGGCAGGTAGCCCTGCGCAAGGTTCACATGTTACTGCGGGCTGGCGCCAGGCTGCGGTTGGTGGCACCCCAGGTCAGCCCGGAGATATCCGCTCTGCTGATGGCAGCGGAACACGATGTTCACATCCGAGCCTACCAGGCTGATGATCTGGATGGAGTTGAACTGGTGATTGCCGCCACCGATGACGAGGTCGTCAATCGTCGCGTTCATGCCGATGCCAGTGCTCGTCATTTACCGGTGAACGTGGTGGATAATCCGCCTCTGTGCAGCTTCATTTTTCCTTCCATCGTCGACCGCAGTCCCTTGGTGGTGGCGGTTTCCAGTGGTGGAACTTCTCCCGTGCTGGCACGTCTGCTACGGTCGCGGCTGGAAACCCTGATCCCCTCGGGTTACGGCCAACTGGCGGCCCTGGTGGGAGAATTCAGGCAACAGGCCAAGCATCGATTCGCCAATCTTGCCCAGCGCATGCGTTTCTGGGAAAGCGTGCTGGATGGTCCGGTGGCGGAATTGGCCATGTCTGGCAAGCAGGAGCAGGCCCGAGCCTTGTTGACAGCAAGTCTGGACCAGGCTGGCGAGAATGTACCAGTGACGGGAGAGGTTTATCTGGTGGGCGCGGGTCCCGGCGATCCGGATTTGCTCACCTTCCGTGCCCTGCGTTTGATGCAGCGGGCGGACGTCGTGCTCTATGACCGCCTGGTATCAGCGGAAATCCTCAACATGACACGGCAGGACGCGGAAAAGATTCACGTTGGCAAGGAACGCTCCAGGCACACCATGCCCCAGGAAATCATCAGTGACATGTTGGTGAATCTGGCTCGCGAGGGTAAGCGGGTATTGCGGCTCAAGGGGGGCGACCCCTTCATATTTGGTCGCGGCGGCGAAGAAATTGAGAAGTTGGCGGCGGCGAAGATTCCGTTCCAGATCGTGCCCGGCATCACCGCAGCTTCCGGTTGCGCCTGTTATGCCGGTATTCCCCTGACCCATCGGGACCATGCCCAGTCGGTGCGTTTTGTCACGGGTCATCTGAAGGACGACAGCTGTGACCTTGACTGGGAGCATTTGGTACAAAAAAACCAGACTGTGGTGTTCTACATGGGGTTGGTCAGCCTGCCCATTATCTGTCAACAACTGATTGCTCATGGCCGTGATGCCGACACGCCGATTGCCCTGGTGCAACAGGGCACGACTCCCAATCAAAAGGTCTACGTGGGCACCCTGGCCACCATGCCGGCCATCATCGCGGCCAACCAAGTCAAGGCACCAACACTGATCATCGTGGGTGAAGTCGTCAGTCTGCACCAGCAGCTGGCCTGGCGCCTGTAGTAGCGAGCTTTGCTCGCGACCTTGGTGCCAATGAAGCTCAGTGGCAACTGAGATGTAACTTCCGGGTTAGCGAAGAGGAGAGGGAATGATAGCAATACGTGCAGCCACCGAGGCGGACGCGGCGTTGATACTGCGGTTCATCAGGGAACTTGCGATTTACGAAAAGGCAGAGCACGCAGTGGTGACCGATGAGTCCCAGTTGCGGCAAACGCTGTTCGGCGCGGATGCCAAGGCCCATGCCCTGGTTTGTGAAATGGAAGGTCAGCCGGTGGGTTACGCCGTGTACTTTTTCAACTATTCTACCTGGCTGGGCAAGCCCGGGATCTACCTGGAAGATCTCTATGTAACACCCGCTCAGCGCGGACGTGGCGCGGGCAAGGCCCTGCTCAAACATGTAGCCGCCATCGCCGTGCAGCAAGGTTGCGGTCGTTATGAGTGGTCAGTGTTGGATTGGAACAAGCCAGCAATCGATTTCTATGAGGCCCTTGGGGCCAGGCCGATGTCTGAGTGGACTATTTATCGGGTGAGCGGTGATGGCTTACGACATCTCGCTGAATCGTGAGGGGAGGCTTTGGCGGCCCGCCTTGGCGTTGGCTGGTGGTGTCCAGCAATTCATCATAAATGCTGGGTTTGATCACCAGGGACGAGCGCCGGGCTGGAAGTGATTCCAGCAGCCACTGAAATGGCCTGGATATGATTGTCTTGCGTGACATGAGTCTGTCCCGTTTATGTTCTGGTGCAATCAGTTTTTACAATATAAGCCGGCTGATCAATAATTGTTTGTCCTGCCGTCTCAATTTATTGACTCTCTGTCTCAGGAGTGCATGGATGTTGGTCATCAATCGGGATCTGACGCTGGCGGATGGCGAAGTCGAGATGACGGCGGTGCGGGCGCAGGGCGCCGGTGGTCAGAATGTCAACAAGGTTGCCAGCGCCATTCATTTACGCTTTGACATTATGGCGTCGTCTCTGCCTGAGTCGGTCAAGCTACGCTTGTTGGCGCTTTCGGATCAACGCATCACCAAGGATGGGGTGGTGGTGATCAAGGCTCAGGAATGCCGCACCCAGGAGGCCAATCGACAGGAGGCCTTGCGGCGTTTGCGACAACTGATCATCTCTGTGCTCAGGGTGCGTCGCAAGCGTATCGCCACTCGTCCCGGCAAGGCCGCGGTGGAGCGGCGTCTGCGCCACAAATCCTTGCAGGCTCGCAAGAAATCCCTGCGCGGTAAACCAGATTCCTCGTAGCAGCGAACCCTGCTAGTGACAATGCTCCATTGGCAAGCCTGATCCCCAGTGGAGCCTGTCTTGCAGGCGAGGGGGGAATATGTCGCGCTTGGGACTCACTCTTGCGGGGGATGGGGTGAATGAGACTGGAGCTATGCCGTCATATCCGCTCATGGCGACGATGACGTATAATGCGCGACCTTTGATACCTCGCACACAGTGATCATCAGTCATGACCGAAGTTCGTACCCGTATCGCGCCGTCACCCACTGGCGACCCCCACGTAGGTACTGCCTATGTGGCCTTGTTCAACCTCTGTTTTGCACGCCAGCATGGCGGCAAGTTCATCCTCCGTATCGAGGATACGGACCAGGCTCGCAGCACCAGCAAATCCGAGCAGGACATCCTGGCGGCTCTGCAATGGCTGCACCTGCAATGGGATGAAGGCCCCGACCGCGGTGGTCCCCATGGCCCCTACCGGCAAAGCGAGCGTTCCGCCATTTATCGTGAACACGTGGATATCCTGCTGCGCAAAGGTCATGCCTTCCGCTGTTTTTGCAGCGCCGACAGGCTTGAAACCCTGCGCCGCCATCAACAGGAAAACAAGCTCACCCCCGGCTATGATGGCCACTGCCTGCACATGAGCGAAGCGGAAATCCAGGCCAATCTGCGTGGCAACACGCCTCACGTTGTGCGCATGAAAGTCCCACGGGAAGGAGTTTGCGTGGTCAAGGACATGCTGCGCGAGGATGTTCACATTGATTGGCGTCAGGTGGACATGCAGGTGCTGATGAAGTCCGATGGCCTGCCCACCTATCATCTGGCCAATGTGGTGGATGACCATCTGATGCGGATCAGCCACGTCATCCGCGGCGAAGAGTGGATCAACTCCGCGCCCAAACATCTGCTGCTGTACCAATATTTCGGCTGGGAAGCGCCGGTCTTCTGTCACATGCCCCTGCTGCGCAATCCTGACAAGAGCAAGCTCAGCAAGCGCAAGAATCCCACCAGTGTGGGGTATTACCAGCGCATGGGTTACCTGCCCGAGGCGCTGCTCAACTACCTGGGCATGATGGGCTGGTCGATGCCGGACGGCAGTGAAAAGTTCAGTCTGGCGCAGATGATCGAGCACTTCGACATCAACCGTGTTTCCCTGGGTGGCCCAGTGTTCGATACCGAGAAACTGGACTGGCTCAATGGCCGTTATCTGCGCGAGGAACTGTCCGAGGACGAGTTCCTGCAACGCTTCAGCGATTGGGCTTTCCAGTCTGGCCGCGTTCACCACATCGTGCCCCTGATCAAACAGCGAGTGGAGCGTTTCAGCGATGTGGTACCCCTGGCCGGTTTTTTCTTCGCGGGACTGCCGGCCATCAGCCTGCACAGTTTCGACCACAACAAGCTGGCCAAGGATGACTGCGTGAAAATCCTGCAATTCGTGGCCTGGCGCTTGGAAACGCTACCCGCCTGGCATCGCGACAGAATCGAGGATGCCTTGATGTCGATGGCGGCACAGTTGGATTTCAAGATCCGCGATTTCCTGTTCCCTGTATTCATTGCCATTGCCGGCACCGCCGTGTCCACCTCGGTGATCGACTCCATTGCCGTGCTTGGCATCGACATCACCAGGGCGCGTCTTCGCCATGCCTTGGCGGAGTTGGGTGGAGTGTCGAAGAAAGAGTTGAAATCGCTGGAAAAAGAGTTTGCTGGCTTGAGAGAGTAAGCGTGAAGGGCAGGTTTTTTTGCTGCGTGAAACATCTTCACGATAGCGCTTGACAGCCCATCTGGCGGTGCTTAGAATGCGCGTCTTTGTTGCTGACCCGGTTCATTCCGGCAC
>JBJHAY010000139.1:0-8891 GCA_050485205.1 Gammaproteobacteria bacterium | reverse complement strand
ACACCTACCAGAGCAAGCACCTGGTGCATCCCGCGGTGCGGGGCTACCCTCCCAACCTGCTGGACTGGCCCAACTGGAAATACGTCCATCTGGAACCCGGCGGCGCCCACTGAGCCACCGGAGGGCCCGCGCGCATGTGGCGTTTCATAGCATTCCGTAGCCTGCAGGCGATCCCAGTGATCTTCATCGTGATCACGGTCACCTTCTTTCTGGTGCGCATCGCGCCAGGCGGTCCCTTTGCCAGCGAGAAGGCGGTGCCGGCGCAGGTGCGGGCGGCGCTGGAAGCCCAGTACCGCATGGACCTGCCCATGTACCAGCAGTACTTCTCCTATCTGGCGGATCTGGTGAAAGGCGATATGGGCCCTACTTTCCGCTATCCCGGCCGCTCCGTGGATGAAATGATTCTGCAGGGCTTGCCCGTGACCGCCGAATTGGGTTTCTATGCCCTGCTGATCGCCGTGGTGCTGGGCGCCCTGGCTGGGGTGATCGCCTCCCTGCGCCCCAACACCTGGCAGGATTACGTGCCCATGAGCGCCGCCATGGTGGGTATCTGCATGCCCTCCTTCCTGCTGGGCCCCCTGCTGGTACTGGTGTTCGGCATCTGGTTCGGCTGGCTGCCGGTGTCGGGATGGGGAGATACGCCGGGAGACAAGATATTGCCCAGCCTGACGCTGGGCTCCACCTATGCCGCCTATATCGCCCGCCTGAGTCGCTCCGGCATGCTGGAAGTGCTGTCCCAGGACTATCTGCGCACCGCCCGCGCCAAGGGCTTGCCGGAGCGGGTGGTGATCCTGCGCCACGCCCTGCGCGGCGGCCTGCTGCCGGTGATCACCTATCTGGGGCCGGCTTTCGCGGGCTTGCTGAGCGGTTCCTTCGTGGTGGAAACCATCTTCCAGATTCCCGGCCTGGGGCGCTTCTATGTCCAGGCAGCATTCAACCGTGACTACACCATGATCCTGGGCACCACAGTGTTCCTGGCCACCCTGATCGTGGTATTCAATCTCTTGTCCGACATCATGGCGGCCTGGCTCAATCCCCGCCTGCGCTATCAGTTCAGGAAGCAATAAGGAAATGGACACGTCAGCGCAAACCATGCCAAAAGGCGTTTCACTCTGGGACGATGCCTGGATGCGCCTGCGCAAGAACAAGCTGGCGATGCTGGGCCTGGGGTTCCTGCTGGTGATGATCCTGCTGTGCCTGGCCGCGCCCTGGATCACCCAGTACGGCTATGAGGAGCAGAATCTGCGCCTGGGCGCCACGCCTCCCTCGGCGGCGCATTGGTTGGGCACCGACAATTTTGGCCGCGACATGCTTACCCGCATTCTCTATGGGGGCCGGGTGTCCCTGATGGTGGGCTTCATCGCCACCGCCGTGGCCCTGGTAATCGGCGTTACCTATGGCGCCATTGCCGGCTATGTGGGGGGCCGGGTGGACGCGGTGATGATGCGTCTGGTAGACATTCTCTACGCCCTGCCCTTCATGATTTTCATCATTCTGCTGATGGTGGTGTTCGGCAGGAATCTGTTATTGCTGTTCTTGGCGATTGGCGCGGTGGAATGGTTGACCATGGCACGTATCGTGCGTGGCCAGGTGCAGAGTCTGCGCCAGCAGGAATTCGTGGAAGCGGCGATTTCCATCGGCCTGGGGCCGGCCGCCATTCTCAGGCGCCACGTGATTCCCAATGCCCTGGGACCGGTCATCGTCTACACCACGCTGACCATTCCCAGTGTCATGCTGCTGGAGGCCTTTCTCAGCTTCCTCGGTCTGGGCATCCAGCCACCACAGTCGTCCTGGGGACTGTTGATTTCCAATGGCGTGGAAAGCATGGAGGAATATCCCTGGATGCTGATCTTTCCCGGCCTGGCCCTGACCTTTACCCTGTTTGCCCTCAACTTCCTGGGAGACGGCCTGCGTGACGCGCTGGATCCCAAGGCTTCCAGGGACTGAGCCATGACTACCTGCCCCATTTTCAGCAAATACCCGGGAGGCCATTGACATGGCCCTTCTGGACGTTCAAGACCTTTCAGTCTATTTCCATACTCGCAACGGTGTGGTGAAGGCAGTGGATGGCATCAATTTTCAGGTGGAGCCAGGCAAGACCCTGGCCATCATTGGCGAATCCGGTTCCGGCAAGTCAGTGGCCTGTTACAGCCTGCTGGGATTGATTCCAAAACCGCCGGGACGCATTGAGTCGGGCACTGCCTTGTTCCATGGCGGCGACGACAAGGGGCGTGATCTCTTGCAACTGAAGGAAAGCGAACTGCGCAAGGTACGCGGCAAGGGTATTTCCATCATCTTCCAGGACCCGATGACCTCGCTCAACCCCTTCCTCACCATCGGAGAGCAATTGATCGAGCCACTGCGGCTGCATTTTGGCATGAGCCACAAGCAGGCCTGGGACAAGGCCACCCAGACCCTGGAAGAAGTAGGCATACAGCACGCCGCCCGGCGCATGCATGCCTGGCCCTTCGAGTTTTCCGGCGGCATGCGGCAACGGGTGGTGATCGCCATGGCGCTGATCACGGAGCCCGCCATCATCATCGCTGATGAACCCACCACCGCCCTGGATGTGACGGTGCAGGCACAGATTCTGACACTGCTGAAGGACTTGCAACAGCAGCGTGGCATCGGCGTGATTTTCATCAGCCACGATCTTAGCGTGGTAGCCGATATCGCCGATGAAATTTGTGTCATGCAAAACGGCAGGTTCGTTGAGCAGGGCAGCCGCGATACGATTTTCCAGCACGCCCGGCATCCCTATACCCGCAAGTTGCTGGCGGCGGTGCCAAGCAGTGAAAAGGCCACTGGCGCTTCCCTGGCTGAACCCCCACTGGTACAGGTGCACGAACTCAGCATGCACTTCTCAGGCAGACGCCGGGAAGAGGTCATCAAGGCCGTGGACCAGGTCTCCCTGAGCATCCGGCGCCAGGAAATTCTTGGCCTGGTGGGAGAATCCGGCTCCGGCAAGTCCACCCTGGGGCGTTGTATTCTGCGGCTGCTGGAACCCACCAAGGGCGGTGTGGACTTTGATGGACACGACATCACCCACCTTTCCGCCGCCGCCATGAAACCCTTGCGGCGGCGCATGCAGATGATCTTTCAGGATCCCTACGCCAGCCTCAATCCGCGCATGACGGTCTACGACATCCTGGCCGAGCCCTTGTTGCTGCACGGTATTGTCAATCGCAAGGGCCTGGACGCGGAAGTGTTCAAGCTGATGGATGCGGTGGGCCTGGCGCGGGACAACATTCTGCGCTACCCCCATGAATTTTCCGGCGGCCAGCGTCAGCGCATCGCCATCGGCCGCGCCATCGCCACCAAACCCGAATTCATCGTCGCCGACGAGCCGGTATCGGCGCTGGACGTCACCATCCAGGCACAAATTCTGGACCTTTTGTTACAGCTGGTGGCGGAGTTCAATCTGACCATGCTGTTCATCTCCCACGATCTGGCGGTGGTGCGCTACCTGGCAGACCGCATCGTGGTCATGCATCACGGGCGTTTGGTGGAAACAGGCTCGGCGCGGGAGATTTTCCAGACCCCCAGGGAGCAGTATACAAAGGATCTGCTGAGCGCCATCCCAGGCAAGAGCCTGCTGCAACATAATTGATTTTCAGGGTTTTGGGACTATACTGGCTCGCAGACAGCCAAGGGAGTGCCCACAACATGGATATCAACGAAAAACGCTTTCAAACAATCGAACAGGATCTTGAAATTCTGAAGGCTACCCATGCCACCAAGGAAGATCTGGCCACCGGACTGGCATCAGTAAGGGTGGAAATAGCGAACCTCAAATTCACCATGCTGCTGGGCGCTGTCGGGGCCGTGGGCGCCACCGTCAGTCTGATGCAGTTGCTTGGCTGATTCTCATCATTTTGTAAGTTGTAGGAGCCTGCCCTGCAGGCGACCTGTATCTGTCCCGAGCAGGGCTCGCTCCTGCAACAGCGGTTATTTGCGGCCGAGGCGCAGCAGGCGTCCACCACTGCCACCACGCTGATCCTCCAAGACCCACAGGGCGCCATCAGGCCCCTCGGCCACGGCGCGTATTCTTTGGCCCATGGCAAAGCGCTGCACTTCCCGTGCCGTGACGCCCTCAAAGGCAACCCGAACCAAGGATTCCGAAGACAAGCCCCCGATAAAGGCGTTGCCACGCCATTCAGGGAACTCATCTCCCTGGTAGAAAATCAGGCTGGAAGGGGAAATCACCGGCGTCCAGGAGATGGCGGGCGCTGTGAACTCCGGACGGGTGCGATGATCGGGAATCGGCAGGAAGTTATAGTGACGGCCGTCGGAGACGATGGGATAACCATAGTTGGCGCCACGCTCTACCAGATTCAGTTCGTCGCCTCCGCGCGGCCCCATTTCCACATTCCAGAGCCGGCCTTGGGCGTCGAAGGCCAATCCCAGTGGATTGCGATGACCGAGGGACCAGACTTGCGCCGCAATGCCTCCTTGATCGGCGAAGGGATTGTCAGCGGGCAGGCTGCCGTCGTCATGGAGACGGATGATCTTGCCAAGATTGCCACTCATGTCCTGAGCCGGGTCGAATTTCTGGCGTTCGCCGGAACTGATCCACAGATAGCCATCCCCATCGAAGGCGATGCGATGACCGTAGTGTCCACCGCCACTGACCTTGGGCTCCTGGCGCCAGATCACGGCCAATTGCATCAAGCGGTTGCCCATCTGTCCATCCAGTTCCAGCCTGGCACGGGCCACCGCCGCGCCTGCCTCGCCTGCCTCTCCCGGTTCAGCGTAACTCAAATACAGCATGCGATTCTGGGCAAAACCGGGATGGAGCACCACATCACCGAAACCTCCCTGACCACCATAGGCCACGGCAGGAGCACCTGCAATCTCCTTGATCTCACCGCTATTGGGCTCCAGCAACCTGAGTCGGCCTGGTTTTTCGGTCACCAGCAGGCGCCCGTCCGGCAGGAAAGCCATGGCCCAGGGTTCGTTGAAACTGGCGATTTCCGTGACAGCAAATACCTCGTCACGGGGCACTGTGACAGCGGCATTGCCGCCGCAGCCCATGAGGGCCACGGCCAGCAGTATGAAGGTCCAATACCGCATCAGTGATTATGTTGATCCGGGTTGCTCAGTCGCAGCAAGCGGCCACCACTGCCGGCACGCTCATCCTCGATGATCCAGATGGCGCCATCCGGCCCCTGGCGCACGCCACGGATGCGCTGGCCCATGTCGAAGCGCTCGGCTTCCCAGGCCTGGCTGCCATCGAACTCCACCCGCACCAGGGACATGGAGGACAGTCCACCGATAAAGGCGTGGCCCTGCCAATCGGGAAACTCGCTGCCGCTGTAAAACATCAGGCTTGAAGGGGAAATCACTGGCGTCCAGACAATGGCCGGGGTGTTGAATTCAGGACGGGTATCGTGGCCGGGGATGGGACGTCCATCATAGTGGTTGCCATCGGACACAGTGGGATAGCCGTAGTTGCCACCTCTTACCACCATGTTCAATTCGTCACCACCGGCCGGTCCCATTTCCACATTCCACAACTGGCCATTGCCGTCAAAGGCGATGCCAAGGGGATTGCGGTGACCCAGGGACCAGACTTCGCGAGCGATCATGCCGTCATCCTGGAAGGGGTTGTCCTGGGGCAGCGCGCCGTCGTCGTGCAGACGAATGATCTTGCCCAGATTGGATTGCATGTCCTGGGCCGGGTCGAACTGCTGACGCTCGCCGGAACTGATCCACAGATAGCCTTCGTCATCAAAGGCAATGCGATGGGCATAGTGGCCACGGCTGCTCACTTTCGGCACTTGCCGCCACAGCACCTGCAAATCCGCCAGCCGACCGCCTTGTCCACTCAACTCCAGGGTGGCGCGGGCCACAACACCACCCGCAGTATCACCACTGCCGGGCTCGGCATAGCTGAAATAAACCAGGTTGTTGTTGGCAAAGTCTGGATGCAGCACGATGTCGCCAAGCCCACCCTGACCGCCGTAGCGCACCTCGGGCACTCCCCGAATATCGGCGGCACTGCCGCCGATGGTAAAGAGCTTCAATGTGCCGGCTTTTTCGGTGACCAGCATTCTGCCATCGGGCAGGAAGGCAAAGGCCCAGGGTTCGTTGAATTTGGCGATTTCCTCCACTTGGAAGGCTCCCTGGGCAAACAGGGCGTGGGGAGCTGCAAGCCCGCACAGGGCGAGTGTCAGGCTGGCGAGGATTCGGGGCAAGGCTGGCGTGGTCATATCTTGGCTCCTTTGACTGGAATCAAACTGGATCGGGCAACGATAGCATGATCCGGATGGCGTATGCTCGGCTACAAGAATTTGAGACCCGGGTGGCACGGGAATTCTCACACAAACCAAGGCCAGACAGCCATGGAAGATGGAGGGCAGCATGTAACTAGAGAGATAGGGCTGGCGGCTCTACGCCGAATCAGAAATCGAAGCGCAGGTTTACAGTGATGCCATGGGCTTCGAGAGAAGCCTTGGTGCCCCCGATATCAAGCAGATTATTGCTAGGCCCGCGGATGATGGCCGCGGGGCCACGCTCCGTCCGCATATCGCCGAGATCACTGTAACGATAGGCGAAGTCAAGGGTGAGGCCATCACGCAGTGAAACCGCGGCGCCTGCTGTCACCAGATAGGAAAAGTCAGTGAGACGGCCACTGGAGGTCAGTGTCGCTGCCTCCGGACCCAGTCCGGGAAAGAGGAATTGCATGCCGCCGGTGCGATTGCGGGTGGTACCAAGACCGGCTCCCACAAAGGGCTGCACTCTGCCTATCAAAGGCAGGTCGTAGTAACCCACGGCAAAGCCGCTCAGGGCATTGCCCCTGGCGGAAACCGGTTGATCACCGGCGACATTAAGGAAGTTGGCATTGCCAGAGAAATCGACGCGGGTCCGATAGCTCATCAAGGCTTCCACCCGCCACTGGGGGCTGATCCGATATCCCAGGGCTCCATCCACCACGTCGTTACGGCCGAAATTACCACGGGCACCGAGACTGCTCCCATCCACGCCCGCGCCACAACCGAACAATGCCGGCGGCTGGGTGCTGGCACAGTTGTCATCCCGCAGGCGAGTGTCCCTGCTCCAGTCGAAACCACCGCCACCACGCACATACGGACCACTCTGGTCCTGCGCCAACGCCATGCCAGGCAAGGCCGTTGCCAGCAAGGCAAGGGCTAGCAGGGCAGCGCGAAGAGCGGCCGACGCATGGATGACGGTGTTTGGCATGTTTTCTGATCCTCACTACACATGGATAAGCAATATGCCTGAAATCTTTCAAAACTTGAAGCGGATTCCCAATAATCCCAGGTGGTAGCGCATGGGACTCACATCAATGCGCCAGGGTGCCGAATCAGTCTGGTTGATGAACAGGGCAGGCCCGAAGCGATAGTCAGTGGAAGCAATCTGCACGAAGCGGTATTCGGCGAAGTATTCCATGTTGTCGCTGAGCGCCCCCCTGAAGCCTGCCTTGCCCAACATGGCAAGACCGTTGCTGGAAGCATTCAGACGCGGATTGAAAAAATTGATGACCCGTTCGGTCTGACTCAACTGTGCGGAGTCCAGGCCTGAAGCAGTAATGAACGCCGTGCCTATGCCCACGCCAAAATAAGGCTGGAAACTGTCAGTTGCCGCATTGAGTGTCCATACCCCATTCACCAGCAAGGCACCGATATTCATGGAAACCCGGCTATCAAAGGCGTGGGATGGTGTACCAGGTGCCTGATTGTCCAGGCGCCCCTTGCGGGAATGGGTGAGATAAAAAATTTCCGCCTCCAGCGCCGGCCTCAACAAGCGCTGTCCGCGACCCTGGCCAATCTGAAACGCGGGCCATTCATAGCCCACGTTGAGACCAGCGCTGAGAACCTGCCCCGACCGCGAAGCGCCGACCGCATCCACGCTGAAGGCCATATCTTCCTCATCGAACGCCTGGCCACGCTGACGCAGGTCACCACTGGCCACCATGCCATAACCAAGATAGTTGCCCAGATAAATCTGGCCTGCTGCCTGTTGTGCTTGAGCTTGGGCCTGTGCCTGGGTTGCACCCTGCATCAGCAACAGGATTCCCGCAGACCCACACAACAAGCGCATACCTTTGCCACAGGAAAATCGTCTCACAAGCATTTCACTCTGCCTCACGCCAAGCCGGATTGGAAAAATAGCGTTGAGTCTCCCGGACCACTACGCCGGAAAGCAACAACAGGCCCACCAGGTTGGGCAGGGCCATCAGACCGTTGGCGATGTCTGAAAAAGTCCAGACCAATTCCAGCGACAACACCGCGCCAAGGAACACCACCAGGGAAAACATCACCCGGTAGGGTACCACGCCACGCCTGCCCATCAGCTTCTCGATACAACGCTCGCCGTAGTAACACCAGCCCAATATGGTGGTGAAGGAAAATACCAGCACCCCCAGAGTGACTGTGTAGGCACCCCAGGCATCACCCAGCCCTTGCTGCAGAGCCCAGGTGGTCATGGGCGCACCCCGCAGTCCCTCCACGGTCCAGGCATCAGTCACGATCAGGGTAAAGGCGGTGAAGCTCACCACCACCAGGGTGTCGATAAAGGTCTGGGTCATGGAAACCATGGCCTGCCGCACCGGCTGGTCGGTGATGGCGGAGGCGGCCACGATGCCGCCAGTGCCAAGGCCTGATTCGTTGGAAAAAATTCCCCTGGCAACCCCCATTTGAATCGCCAGGATCACTGCCGAACCGGCAAATCCGCCTGCCGCCGCAGTGCCGCTGAAGGCATCGCTCAGCACCAGCATCAGAGCGGCGGGAATACGATCAGCAAATATCACCAACACGATGATGCAGCCAAGAATGTACAGCCCGCACATGAGAGGTACCGCCAAGGCTGCAAAGCGGGCAATGCTTTTGATCCCCCCCAGCACCACCACCATGGTCACGACCATCATC
>JBJHAY010000138.1:0-8907 GCA_050485205.1 Gammaproteobacteria bacterium | reverse complement strand
GGTGCATGTCTCCCACCTCATCAAAGAAGCGCTCCAGCACCAGACAATCGGCACTGGGCATGACGCCCAGGGCCTGGCGCCCGGCTTGCAGGTATTCCAGTAACTGGCTGGCAGCGGCCTCCGATAGACCGATATCTGCCATCAGCCAGGTGAGCGCCGCCGCGGGTGATTGTTGCAGCAGCGCATCCACCTGGGAACGTAACCGCGATACCGCCATCGACAACTCACGGCTGCGGCCTGGACCTTCGCCAAGCCAGAATGGCACGGTGGGTGGCTGCCCCTGGGCATCCGCCACCCTCACCTTGAGCCCGTCCACCCGCAACAGGCGCCAACTGTGGGTACCGAGGGTGAAGATGTCCCCAGGCAGGGATTCCAGGGCGAAATCCTCGTTGAGGCTGCCCACTACGGTGTCCTCGGGGTCCAGCACCACGCTGTAATCGAACATGTCGGGAATGGCGCCGCCATTGGTCAAGGCTGCCAGCCGGGCACCCCGACGAGGGCGCAGTCGGCCATGAATGCGATCAAAGTGAAGCCAGGCCCCGGCCCTGCCGCGACGGGTGCTGTAGCCCTCCGCCAGCATGTCCACCACTTCCATGAAAGTGTCCCGGCTCAAGTCCCGATAGACCCAGGAAGCGCTCATCCGCCGATACAGTTCTTCCAGGGCCATTCCCTGCTCATTATCATGGCAAGCCAGCTCCGCCACCACTTGCTGGGCAAGCACATCCAACGGGCATTCCGGCATCAGTATCCGGTCCAGTTCTCCACGGCGAACACTGTCCAACAGGGCGGCACACTCCAACAGGTCATCCCGGCTGAGCGGGAACAACACCCCCTTGGGCACCCCTCCCACCTGGTGACAGCTGCGGCCCACCCGCTGCAAAAAAGTGGCAATGGCCTTGGGTGAGGCAATCTGTACCACCAGGTCCACCGCGCCTATGTCGATACCCAACTCCATGGACGCGGTGGCCACCAACACCCGTAGTTGACCAGACTTGAGCCTTTGTTCGGCGGCATGGCGGTGTTCCTTGCTCATGCTGCCATGGTGGGAGCTCACTTCTGCCTCCCCCACATGGGGCGCCAGAGACAAAGCCAAGCGCTCGGCAAGACGGCGTGTATTGACGAAAATGAGCGTGGTGCGATGGCCTTGAATCAGATTTACCAGGCGGGCATGAATCTCCTCCCAGCTGTCGTTGCTCATCAGGGCGCTGAGGGGGGAGCCGGGTAATTCCATGCTCAGATCAAGCTGACGTCGGTGGCCACTGTCGACGATGGCGCAGGCGGTTCTTCCCGGCTGGTCCTGAGCCTGGTTTCCCACCAGGTAACTGGCCACCAGATCGATGGGCTTCTGGGTGGCGGAAAGGCCAATGCGCTGCAAGGGTTCCCTGGTCAGCGCCGCCAGGCGTTCCAGGGAAAGCGAGAGGTGCGCGCCGCGCTTGTCACCCAGCACGGCATGGATTTCATCGATAATGACTGTGTTGACCGTGGCCAACATGCCCCTGCCGCCTTCACTGGTAAGCAGCAAGTACAGGGACTCCGGCGTGGTGACCAGGATGTGTGGTGGCTTGCGCAACATTTTCTGGCGCTCGCCGGGAAGGGTGTCGCCGGTCCTCACCGCGACCCGAATATTCACCGGCGCACAGCCACTCAGATGCAGTTGCTCGGCAATACCCTGCAAGGGGTGTTCGAGATTGCGCTGGATATCGTTGCTCAATGCCTTCAGGGGAGACACATAGAGCACCTGGGTGGCATCCTCCAGGCCACCCCCCTGCAAGCTCTGTTGCAACAGTCGGTCGATGGCCACATAGAAGGCAGCCAGGGTTTTGCCACTGCCGGTGGGGGCAGCGATCAAGGTATGGCGTCCGGCACGAATCGGACTCCAGGCTTCTGCCTGGGCGGGCGTGGGCTGCCCCAGGGTGGCCAGGAACCAGTCACGGGCAACGGGATGAAAGGCATTCAGACTCATGGCAGGCACTTTACCGCAATTCAGGACAAGGGCGGCATAAATCGCGCCGGGGACCGGCAATCATGCCCGGTTTACAGGGATAAATGACTGAAACGGCGGGATAACGTGCAACTTTTGTGCAAACAATATGAAACTTGGCCAGTTGGCCCGGAATCCGGTTCTATTTGTCTTCGGACGACAGTTATAGTTATTGACCACGTGCAAACTTCCAACCAGGGTTCAATGAAACTCAGCATCCGCTACAAGCTTTTTTTCGCCATCTTGTCCGCGCATATCATCGTATACACCGCGATGTACAGCATGGGCCGCTACAGCTTTGATCGTGGTTTTCTCGAATACATCAGCCGCATCGAGGAGCGGCAGGTACCAGCCCTGGTGGAGGGACTGACGGACTTCCACGAACGCACCGGCTCCTGGGAAACCATACGCAGCGAACCCAGCAAGTGGGTGGCCCTGATCCGCAGCAGCATCGAAAGCGCCGATGATCCCAGCAGTGCCTTCATACGCACACCTCAGCGACCGGTGCCGGGAGGCGCCAATGACTGGTACTACGCCTCTGAGTACAGCCCGGCCCGCCCGTATCTGCTGCTGCTGGACGCGGACCAAAAACCAATCTTCGGCAACCCCCAGGCCTTGCCCATGGCCAATCTGCATCCCATCGTGGTCCGGGGAGATACCGTGGGCTTTCTGGCCGTGACCAGCCGCCAGGAACTTTCCGAACAAGCCGACCAATTATTCAGTCAGCAGCAGAAGCAGTCCTTCTTCCTGCTGGCCGTGATCCTGGTCATCATCTCCGCCCTGGTGGCTTTTCCACTGTCCAGCATGCTGGTGCGCCCAGTCAGGGACATGGTCCAGGGCACCCGCGCGCTCACCAACGGCGACTATGGATCACGCCTGGTGGTTCGCAGCTCTGATGAACTGGGCCAGTTGGCGCGTGACTTCAACACACTGGCCCACACCCTGGAGCAAAACCAGGATGCTCGGCAGCAGTGGATTGCCGACATATCCCATGAGCTTCGCACTCCCCTGGCGATCCTGCGTGGAGAAATCGAAGCGGTACAGGATGGCATTCGCCCGCTCACGCCCGAGGTGATGGAATCCTTCCATCAGGAAGTAATACATCTCAATGCCCTGGTGAACGACTTGCACGAGCTGTCCATGTCGGACCTGGGTGCGCTGGTCTATAAAAAAATGCCCATGGACCTGAAAGAAGTCATCGATCAGACCATCGACATGCACAGACAATTGTTGGGCAAACACCGCATTACCTTGAGCGAGAAGGTCGACCTGCTCAATGGCAATGACACCCTGATGATGGAAGGTGATGCCAACAGACTGTCACAACTGTTCGACAACCTGATGCAGAACAGCTGTCGCTACACTGACGAGGGTGGTCGCCTGGTCATTGAAATCAAAGAGAACACTGACTCCATCGACATCGACTGGTATGACTCATCCCCCGGCGTGCGCGACGAACACCTGGGCCGCCTGTTCGAACGTCTGTACCGGGTCGATGACTCCCGCAACAGACAAAAAGGCGGTTCGGGGCTTGGATTGGCAATCTGCCAGAATATCGTGCAAGCCCATGATGGCAGTATCAGCGCCACGCACTCGCCGCTCGGAGGCGTGAAAATCTCCATCAAGCTGCCCAAGCATCCCAAAGTAGCTGCCTGAATCTCCCGGCATTATCGGCTGCCGGACTCCAGGCCCCTGTCCTGCTACCGATACCCGGCGCAATTGGCATTTGCCCTGAAAGAGGCATGAGCATAGACTATGCCCTCTTGCAGCAAACAGGTTCAGGATGTCCCTACATGACCCAACATGTACTGATTGTCGAAGATGAAGCCAAACTCGCCAACCTTCTGAAGGACTATCTGAAGCAAAGTGGCTTTGAAGCCACTGTCATTCATGATGGCTCACAGGTTGAATCCTGGCTTGCCAGCAATACCCCTTCCATCATCCTGTTGGACCTCATGCTGCCCGGCAAGGGCGGCGTCGACATCTGCAAGGATGTTCGCAAAAGCTCCCAGGTGCCCATCATCATGATTACCGCCAAGGTGGAAGAAATCGACCGCCTTCTGGGGCTTGAACTGGGGGCCGATGACTACATCTGCAAGCCTTTCAGCCCCCGCGAAGTGGTGGCCAGGGTCAAGGCGGTGCTGCGCCGCAGCGAATCCGGCAACAAGCCCTCGGAAAAGGGGCTATTGTTGGACCCAACCACCTACAAGGCCACCATCAATGGCGTCGATCTCGACCTCACCGCCGTGGAGTTCCAACTCCTCAAGGTGCTGTCCGACCAGCCCGGCCGGATATTCTCCCGTAGTGTGCTGGTGGACAAGATCTACTCCGACGGACGCGTGGTCAGCGACCGCACCATCGACAGCCACATCAAGAAACTGCGCAAAAAAATCGCCGTTCAGTTACCGGATGTCGAGCTGATTCACTCTCTATACGCAGTGGGATATAAGTTCGAGTGGTAGCCGCGCAAGTGCTGACTCACAGCCTCCCTGCCTGCCACGACCGCCGCTGAAATACTGATACAACATCCCAGTCAGCGGCCTAAAGCCAGTCGATTGTGCAAATCTGTTTCACATTTGATTCAAGATCAGTGCTGAATTCTTGCCCAATCGAGCCCTAATATTCACCTCGAAAGCACAGAAAACAACCCTGTAGCGAGGTGACAACATGAAATTCAATACCATCAAGTCAGTAATCGGCGCTGTTCTGCTTACCTTGCCTGTCCTGTCCATGGCTGATGAGCCCAGGCAGAAAGATGATGCACTGGCTCACGCATCCACCAGGGTTGAAGTCATTGCCCTGACCCATGACCAGGCAGAAAAGCTGCGCATCGAGCGCGAGAAGCATCGCGAGGAAGTGACGCGCATCAATAGCGAACATACCCGCACTATTGAAAGCATCCTTGGCATGACCAGGGATTTGTGATCCAAGAGTTCGAGCAGAAGTCATCCCCCTTGATGCCTGTGGCCCCCGCCACAGGCATTTTTTATCCTGACATTCCAGTTTTGACCAGGCCTGGCTCACTCAATCGGGCTAATGGCGATTGGCCGCCACAAACTCTCCGAATATCTTGAAGTCATTCTCCCGGTTGGAGCCTTTGCGCCATACCAGGCCTATTTCCCGATGACTCTCTTCCGGCAGTGGGCTCGTCTTGACATTGGTGCCCGCCAGCAAGTAGGAGTCCACCGCCATTTCGGGCAAAAAGCTGACACCCAGATCGGCATCCACCATCTGTACCAGGGTCAACAGGCTACTGGCGGAAATCGGGCTCAACTTGGACTGGTTGCTGATCTTGCAGGCACTCAGGGAATGCCCACGCAGACAGTGGCCATCCTGCAGCAGAAACACGCTTTCATCAGGCAATGCCTCCAGGTCGTAGGCTTTGGGATCAAGAATATGGGTACCTTCACGATAGGCAAGAAAAAAGGGATCCTTGAACAAGGTCAGAAACTCCACTGCCTTGAGGTCATATGGCAAGGCTAGCAGGAGAAAGTCCAGGCTGCCCTCCAGTAACATGACGTACAACTGCTCAGTCATGCCCTCGTACAGAATCAGTTCCAGGTCGGGATAGGCCTGGCGCAGCCTGGGCATCACCACTGGCAATAGAAATGGCGCGATGGTGGGAATTACCCCGAGGCTCAGCTTGCCCTGCATGTCTCCCTTGCTGAAGCCGGCAATTTCATGCAGTCCCTGTATTTCAATCAGCACCTTGTGGGCCTGCTCCGCCATTGCCCGGCCCACTGAGGTGATCACCACGTTCTTGTTGTCCCTGTCCACCAATTGCACATCCAGGATACTTTCAAGTTCCCTGATGGCGACACTGAAGGCTGGTTGAGAGACATGACATGCCTGTGCCGCATGTCCAAAATGCTTGTGCTCGACCAAGGCAACAAAGTACTGCAATTGCTTGATCGTCGGCAGACGGTTCATCATTCATGGTTTCCTGTTTATTATCAACCCGGCGCTGAATCGTGCCAGCATGACGGGATCGATTGAGCCATTGTCAGCCCTGTGGGCGGGTGGGCTGCTCGATTGATTCAAATATCAAGTCCAGCTGGATCCGCTACTGTCTTCAGCACATTCTAGCCCGAATATTGCGTCAGTGCCGCTGGCGCCCCGGCAATCAATCAAAGGCTCAGCATGGCCTCCATTGACTGAAAGCTTGCGCAAGACATTTTGACCCGGCGGAGGCTATGGTAGGATGCCATCTGTATGCAGTTCCAACTCGCAGGGTTTCAAGTCATGACGACACTTAACAAGCGCTTCCTGTTCACATGGTTTTTGTTTGCCTCTCTTACATTGACTGCCGAGGCGCAGGAAACCCCTAGTTTTGATGAATGGCTGATGGAACTGCGGCAGGAAGCACTGGCACAGGGCATACGCCCTGCCACCCTTGATGCAGCCTTGAAAGATATACGTTCGCCCCTGGAACGGGTGCTGGAACTGGATCGCAGCCAGCCCGAATTCATGCAAACTTTTTCAGGCTACATGAATTCCCGCATCAGCGATGCCCGCATCCGACGCGGCCGGGCCTTGCTGCAGGAGCATGCTCCCCTGCTGCGGGACATTGAGCGACGTTATGGCGTGCAACCCCACTACCTGGTGGCATTCTGGGCGCTGGAAAGCAATTTCGGCGACTTCACCGGGGGATTCTCCGTCATCAATGCTCTCGCCACCCTGGCATACGATCCACGCCGCAGCAATTTCTTCCGGGGCGAACTGCTGGCGGCCCTGAAAATCATTGATGACGGCCACATCGACGTCGACCGCATGACCGGCTCCTGGGCCGGCGCCATGGGTCAGTGCCAGTTCATGCCCTCGACCTTCGCCAACTACGCGGTGGACGGCGATGGCGACGGCAAAATCGACATCTGGAACAGCCTGCCGGACATCTTCGCCTCCGCCGCCAACTATCTTTCCAAATCCGGCTGGCGCGGTGATGAGCGCTGGGGCCGGGAAGTGGTGCTGCCCTCCGGCTTCGACCTGGAACTGGCCGGCACCAATGTACGCAAACCTGTCAGTGAGTGGAGTCGCATGGGAGTCACCCGCGCCGACGGCAGCCCCCTGGGCAATGCCGATATTGAAGGCTCCATCATTCTCCCTGCCGGGGCATCGGGTCCCGCCTTTATCGGTTACCGCAACTTCAGGACCATCATGGTGTGGAACCGCTCCACCCTCTACGCCCTGTCCGTGGGACATCTTGCGGACCGCTTCATGGGAGAAGGCCCGATTCGTCACATGCCCGCGGAAGAGAGGGCCTTGAGCCGCAATGAAGTACTGGAAATGCAACGCTTGCTGAATGACCTTGGCTTCGACGCCGGCACCCCCGACGGCGTTGTCGGCGGCATGACCCGGGAAGCCGTGCGCAATTTTCAGGTGGAGCATGGGATGCCAAGCGATGGCTACCCATCCTATGACTTGCTCACCTCGCTGCGGGTGATGACGCTGTCGGAGTGATGGCTGTCGGGCTGCTATTCCAGAGCCCGGTTCACCATCTCCACCAGTTCGGTGGCATTGCGCGGGTTACGGACAGGACGCCCATTGAAAAACAACGAGGGCGTGCCGGTGACCCTGGCGCGTATTCCTCCCTGCTGATCGGCCACGATCTTGGCCCGGATAGCGTCGGCGTTGACGTCAGCCTTCAACTGGTCCATGTCCAGGTCCAACTGTAAGCCGTAATTCTCAAAGGTGCGCTCTGGGTCGGTCAAGGCGCTCCAGGCTTGCTGGTTGACGAAGAGAAAGTCGTGCATCTCCCAGAACTTACCCTGCTTGCCCGCGGCTTCCGCATAACGTGCCGCCAGGAAGGCATGGCGATGGATATCGAGAGGGAAGTGCCGGAATACCACCTTGACCCTGTCACTGATCCTGGGCCAGGCCGCGGCAATCACCTGAGCCTCGGTAAAACAGGCGGGACACTGGAAGTCCGCATACATGGTGACGGTCAGTGCCGCGTCGGGATTACCCTTGACATGGTCATTCTCACTCACCTGATCAGGCGCATACACCGGCGCCCCCGCGAACACGCCAAGATAAACCAGGTAGACAAGCATCAGGCCAATGGCAACAGCGCCACCTTTCATGACATTGCCCAAAAATTTTTCGCGACGCTTCTCGGCTTGCTTCTTCTGTTCGCGAATTTTTCTTTGTTCCTCTTTCTTGGACATTGGCCGCCTTTCCCTTCCCAGTCTACGATTACGCCCGCACGGGCGCCCGGTCCACGCCGAAGCGCATGATTATCGCGGTAGCCGCCACCACGATGGCTGTCGCCAAAATGAAACCGAGGTTGAACAGACTGCCCGTACTTGCCACTGTGATGATGCCATAGCCGATGGCGCCAGTGAAAAATGCGTAATAGATGAACACCAGCAGGGTCTTGCGGATAACATCACCTTCCCTGCCAATAAGACCCACCACCGCCGAGGCAGCCACCACATTGTGGACACAAATGATGTTGCCCGATGCACCACCTACGGCCTGCAGGGCCACAATCCAGGTGGGATCGGCACCAATTCTCTCCCCCACCCCAAACTGGAACAGGGCAAACATCATGTTGCTGATGGTATTACTGCCGGCCACGAATGCGCCAAGCCCGCCGATGAAAGTGGAGAAAAACGGCCAGGCATCGCCCGCCAGGGCAGCGACCCCTTCCGCCAACACGATGGGCATTTCGTCATAGCCGGCAGCACCACCATCCGAGTTGAGGAATACCTGCACCATCGGCACCGTGAACACCAGAGCCGCGCCAGCCGAGAGGATGGTCTTACCTGAAGCCTTCCAGGCATTGATGTAGGAGTCCCGGTCAATTCTATGTATGAACCATGTCATCAGTGACACCACCACGAACAGACTGCCGGGGAGATACAGCGGCTGCACACTGGCGGTGATGTTGGTGCCGAAAATCTGCGGCCAGCTCAGCGTGACTGCGC
>JBJHAY010000137.1:0-8913 GCA_050485205.1 Gammaproteobacteria bacterium | reverse complement strand
ATCCAGAACCGCTTAGGGGGGACCGTCGAGGCGATCGATGTCGAAGACCAGGTCCGCCCCGAGTTTCGCGGCCTGAGCCATGTCCAATTCCATGTCGGCAGCGTCTGCCAATTACCGTTTGAAGACGGGACCTTCGATGCCGTGTTCTATCACCATGTGATCGAACATGTCGGCGAATCAGAGCAACAATTAGGTCACTTAAAAGAGATCAATAGAGTACTGACAAAAAACGGCCTGTTATATCTGGCGACACCAAACCGTTGGATGCTGATCGAGCCACATTATAAGCTGCCCTTTTTGAGTTGGCTGCCCAAAAAAATGAGATCGTTCTATGTCAACGTGATGGGTAAAGGAAAGATATATGACTGCAATCCACTGGCTCTTACCGAGTTGCTTACAATCATTGAACAAGCCGATCTTCAAGCAGAGAATAAATGCCTGGAAGCCATAGAAGCCATGGGCAAAGCTCAAGAAGAAAGCTCGTTTTCCCTTCGCCTTGCAAATCTCCTACCCCCCTGGTTGATTCGTCTATTACTTCCCATCATTCCCACCCATATATTTATAGCCAGAAAAGCTAAGTGATCTCTTAGGTGCAAGAAACCATGCAAAAACCAAGAATTCTTGTCACAGCTTCAACCTTTCCCCGCCATCAAAACGACACGGATCCTCCTTTCATCCAACACCTGTGCAGCGGTTTGCAACAATTTGAAATTCATGTACTGGCCCCCCATACCAAAGGCAGCCAAATCAGGGAAATAATGAATGGTGTACATGTACACCGTTATCGCTATGGGCCTGAAGCCTGGGAAAATCTGGCATATGATGGTGGAATGCTAAGGAAGGTCAAGAATAACCCCATGCTGATTTTCCTGCTGCCGACGTTCTTCGTTTGCCAATGGCTGGAAATACGGCGATTACACCGCCAATACCAATTCTCCTTGCTACATGCTCATTGGATCATTCCACAGGGAATAGTGGCATTATTTTCACCACTCGAATATATCATCACTTCCCATGGTGGCGACCTCTTCGCTCTGGACAATATTTTTTTCAGACCAATAAAAAAACTTGTCTTGAACAAAGCAAGAGCTATTACAGTAGTCAGCCATGCCATGGCCACCCAATGCGTTAAACTTGGCGTCCGCGAGAATGACATCCATATCATGCCCATGGGAATTGACGGGACTACCCGGTTTACTCCACCAAAAAACTCTGATAACAAGCGTAAAGGTATTCTCTTTGTAGGAAGACTGGTAGAAAAAAAAGGCGTTATCCATTTGATACACGCCATCAGCATCCTAGCAAGACAGCAACGTCAATTCTTACTTACCATTATTGGAGATGGTCCTGATAAGTCACAGCTTGAAGCAGAAGTGAAGAAGCATTCATTGGAAGGGCAAGTCATTTTCAAAGGCGCTCTCCGCCAGAGTGAGATCATTCCATATTATCAGCAGGCCAAATTATTCGTACTTCCGTCCATCATCAGCAGGGATGGAGACCAGGAAGGATTAGGACTGGTCACCTTGGAAGCGATGGCTTGCGGATGCCCCGTCATCGCCTCGGATCTTCCAGCCGTAAGGGATGTGGTTAATGACAGACAAAGTGGACTACTCGTACCCCCGGCAAATCCAGACGCACTCGCAGGCGCAGTGCTGGAACTCATGGATAACAGTGCACTTAGAGAGGAACTGTCTCGTGTCGGCATCAATAAAAGCAAGGAGTTTGACTGGACAACTGTTTGCGCCAATTATGGCAAACTCATGGCCAGACTATTGAATAATCACATATAAATGACATTTCAACACTATTCAACCGACTGCTAATCAGAATCTTTATAGATCAGTGTAGTAATTTGTTCTGATACCAATCCCATCAGAAATATGATAATCGCAGTAATAAATAACACGACACCCATATTGGTGAAACTGTGAGATGTCAAGAAAGTATATAGGTAGTAGAGCAGACCAGTACTAAAAAAGGCAAAGGAAATAGGCAAAAATATCTTCAACGGAGAGTATAGCGTGCCAATCTTGAAGATAATCAGGAGAAAGCGGATACCATCCTTCACAAGACTGATATGACTTTTTCCCAACCTTTCCGCAGTTTCGATCGACACGTAGCAAACAGAATAACCCGCTCTGAAAAAGGCCATGGTACAGGTAGTTGGGTAAGAAAAACCGTTAGGAAGCAGATACAGAAATTTTTTGAATTTGTCTCGGCTCACAATTCTGAAGCCTGACGTAAGGTCCTCTATTCGACGCCCGGATATCCAACTTGAGAGCCTATTATAGAAACCATTACCCAATAACCTGAAAATACTCGCCTGCGACTTACTGGTTCGTGCACCAACCACCATATCATAACCCTGCTCATATGCTGCCATCAGCCTGGATATATCTTCTGGCTTGTGCTGTCCATCACCATCCATGAAGCAAACGATTTCACCAGTAGCAGCCCTGAAACCAGATTTAATACTGGCACCATTCCCTTGTGAGTAGGGATGATGGATTATTTTGACACCATAGCTTTCACATATGCTGACAGTCTCATCACTTGAGCCATCATTAACGACAATGATTTCCGCCTCTGGGCAGTATTCCAAAATCTTGGGCAGAAGATTATCCAAATTTCTTGCCTCATTCTTGGCCGGAATAACAATCGATAGAAGCTGCTTCATTTGATGACTCCCGATTGAAAAAAATAGCTACTGGGCATCATTTATTCTGTCTTCAATCCCTTGCCGCAATAACAAAATTTTATATTGATGAATACCCAAGCTCTCATTATTGATTTCTTCCATTTTTGATAAGTAGAATTCAGCATCGCCGATATAGCCCAACTGAATTAGGAAGTCCACCAAATCAATAAGAATTTCAAATATCTTGGAACTTTCATATGCCATCAACATATATCTAATACCTTGAATGACATCCCCTTGCATGAACCTGATCTTCCCCTCTAAGTGCTGCAGATATCCCAAGAATTCTGGAATATTCCTGTTTGCCTGCAATTGGCTGGCAACTTGCACAACGCTTAACAATTCAGCAAAACTGACCTCGGGACATTCGCCTTTATTTATTCTTACCATCAGGGCTTCCATTCCAGCAAGGCTATAAGGTGTTGCCGGGTTTATGCTTGCTGAATCATTTGCCTCCAATATCATAGTGTCCAGTGGCTCATCCGAACCACATAAGAACACCATCTTGTGCAGAATATAACCGTAATCATGGTTATTCAAAGAACCAGCGATATCCAGATGCCTGAAACCACCCTCTAAATTTCCCTGAGCGAACAGTAAGTTTGCATATTCAGTATGCGCTCTTGGAGATGACGGATGCTCTTCTACCGCGACTCTATAGAATAGCTCCTGGTCGCGCCACTCCTGAGCCCTTACCAGGGTCATGCTGGAAAGCAGAAAAAAAACTGCAGCAGTAATGGTAGTACGAATATTTGTCGGTAAATTTACAACAAGAAAATGACTAACAAATAAAGCCACTGAGGCCAAGGCCAGGTAATTTCTATGTTCAAAAACCAGCTCCAGGCTGATGAATGTCGACTCCATCAGATGGGACACCAGAAACCAAGCAATCGCAAACGAGGCAACAGGCTTGCTTCTTCTCAAGTAGAACACTGCAAAAACTGCCACTATCAAAACCAGCAAATATACGAGTGTCAACCAATCGAACTGCTGAACGACAGCGATATCGTCATGAAAAAGACTCATGTCTGATAGTTTTGGGAAAAAAATCAACTTCAGATAGAAGATCACGACATGTAACTGGGTCAACAATCTTTCATACAAGGTGAAACTTCTCATGGAGTAATTGGTAAACTGATCAAAATGAGTGATCAGGTAATAACTTCCCACTACCAGCGGCACTCCGACAAAGACCAGTAAATGCCATAGCAATCTTTGCCGCACCTTATTTTCGTGGTGGCCATTGCGGAAAACGATAAATTCCATTGTCAGCACATACAGAGGAATCAGTGCGCCGGTTTCCTTTGATAGAACAGCCAGTAGCATCAGGAGCGGAAACAAGAGCCATCCAAAAAGGATAAACACGCCAGTCCTGATAATATTCTGTCTTGCGATGACATAGACAAGCAATGCTGCAAGGGTAAAAAGGGTGGACAGTTGCGCCATCCTCTGGACGACATAGAGAACAGTGCTGACCATGAGCGGATGAGTGAGCCAGACTGCCGTGGCAAAGCCTGCAACCAGTTCTTCTTTATTCTTCTTCAGGTCTGGATTCAATTCCGGAAGGATACGAAGAAAAAGCCAGAAAATCAGCAAGCCACAAAATAGATGGATCATGAGGTTGTGATATTTGTAACCCCAGGTATCCGGCCCATGCATCAAGCCAGACAGGGTAAAACTTGCCACTGAGACAGGTCGGCCAAGCGGGCCGCTTTTATTGTGCGTAGCTACATATACCAACGCGTCCCAGTCAGCATCTTTCAAATAGCTGGCCTGGACATTATGCCTGTCATCAAGCAGAAATGGGCCGTCAAGACTGGACCAGTAGATGCCAACGGTAATAGCCAGTGTGGTTGCCAGTAATAAAGCGGATATTACGGCATGGTGATTCTTCATGTTTAACAGCATGTTTTCACCTGAAGCCCACAGCCTTAATCAAAAAAAAGTCAGCCCCAGTGATGAGGCTGACTTTTAGATAAAACCAGTACTGCGAAAGTAAAATACTGAGTTCAGTTACAGCTGCTGGGCAAGAAACGGGTGCCAACCGTTGCATCACATTCCCATGTTACCCCGCTGGCGGTTGCGGTTGGCCTCAAAATCAGAGTCACTGGATTATTGTTCAGCTGCGCCGCCACACCCTGTATTTCGATGCGTGTACCAGTCCACCTCACGCTGCTGGTAACACCCTGCTGGATATTCTGAACGCTTACTTGACTAGTCGTAGGCAGAGGCGTGCCACGTACAATCACATACTCAGAAATCACATTCTTTGCGGCACTACCAGCCAGCACCAACTCGGAAGCCTTGGCACGCACTGTGTAATCCTGATAGGCGGGCAGCGCCACCGCCGCCAAAATACCAATGATCGCAATCACGATCATCAATTCGATAAGGGTAAAACCCTGCTGTATCTGCTTTTTCATGAATAACTCCTGTCTGTGGATATCTGATTCATATTTCGCCGAGTCCTTCACTGCCCGCCATGGAAGCGATACATGAGGCCGTAAGCAGGTTCAAGGCAAGAGCCATGCCAATACATCTAAACAGGGCCCACGAGTCTCAGAATTGAGAACAGGCACACACTACAGGCCTCATAACCCATTGTTCGTTCGTGATTTTCTTCATTCATAGCATCCTTTTGATGACATGCACGTCTGTCGCGACCTATCATTGCATGTCGATAATTGACAAATTTTGTCAGATTGTGACTTCTGACTTTTGCAATAACTCGTGCTAGCCTGTTGCTGCATTCGACCACCAGCCATTTCCTGAGAAGACCACGATCATCCATGACCAAGACGGCCACCATCTCCGGACTCGCCAAACGCCTGGTGCAGGACAACCTGCTCAGTGAAACCGAGGCCATCCGGGCCAATCAACTGGCGCAGAAGGAAAACCTCACCCTGGTACACTTGCTTGCAAGCCGCCACAAGGTGAACAGCCTGCAATTGGCCAGTATTGCCGCCCGGGAGTTCGGCCTGCCCCTGCTCAATCTTTCAGCCATGGACTTGAGCGACCTGCCCACCCATCTGGTCAGCAACAAACTGATTGCTCGACACCGGGTCCTGCCCTTGCGCCAATCCGGTAAACGTCTGCATATCGGCCTTTCCGATCCCTCCGACCATAACGCAATCAACGAAATCAAGTTTCATACTGGCATTCACACTGATCTGGTGGTCGTGGAGGACGACAAGCTCAATCGAGTAATCGATGAACTGCTCACCAGCACCGAGCACGCGGCGGCTGACTTGAGTGACCTTGAGGATATCAACCTTGAGAACATCGAGGCCCAGTCCGGTACTGATACCAGCGATGAGCCTGAAGACAGCGGCGTCGATGAGAAGCCCATCGTGCGCTTCGTCAACAAGATTCTCTTCGACGCCATCCGGCAAGGCGCCTCTGATATCCACGTGGAGCCCTACGAAAAGATTTATCGGGTACGTTTCCGCCAGGATGGCATGCTGAAGGAAGTCGCGCGTCCACCCAAATCAATCACAAACCGCGTGGCGTCGCGCCTCAAGATCATGGCACGCATGGACATATCGGAAAAGCGCATTCCCCAGGATGGCAGGATCAAACTCAAACTATCTTCCAGCCGCGCCATCGACTTCCGCGTGAACACCCTGCCCACCCTGTGGGGGGAGAAAATCGTGTTGCGACTGCTGGACCCCAGCAGCGCACAACTCGGCGTCGACGCATTGGGCTTTGAAAAGGAACAAAAGCAACACTATCTTGATGCCCTGACCCGCAGCCAAGGGATGATCTTGGTGACTGGCCCCACTGGAAGCGGCAAGACCGTGTCTCTCTACACCGGCCTCAACATCCTCAACACCCTGGAGCGCAACATTTCCACGGCAGAGGACCCGGTCGAGATCAACCTGGAAGGCATCAACCAGGTGGCCATCAATCCCAGGGTGGGCCTGGATTTCGCCGCCGCGTTGCGCGCCTTTTTGCGTCAGGATCCAGACGTCATCATGGTGGGCGAGATCCGTGACCTGGAAACCGCCGAAATTGCCGTCAAGGCCGCCCAAACCGGCCACCTGGTCCTCTCCACCCTGCATACCAACAGTGCGCCGGAAACCTTGACCCGACTACGCAACATGGGAGTTCCCTCCTATAATATCGCCACCTCGGTGAACCTGGTGATTGCCCAGAGACTGGCGCGCCGGCTCTGCAACCACTGCAAGCAGGCACTCAAACTGCCAGCCCGTGTCTTGCTGGAGGAAGGCTTCCAGGAAGCTCAACTGGACCATTTGGAATTATTCACGGCAAACGGTTGTGACAAATGCCATAATGGCTATAAAGGTCGGGTGGGCATCTACCAGGTGATGCCAGTGACTGATGCCATAGCCCGCATCATCATGGATGACGGAAATTCGATACAGATCGCGGACAAGGCCAGGGAGGAAGGGTTTAATGACCTGCGTGCCTCGGCTCTGCTGAAAGTGGCGCAAGGCATTACCAGTCTGGCGGAGATCAACCGGATAACATGAACAGCGATTCCAGGTAAGCACTCATGGCAAGCAGAAGCGCGCCCAAGCAGGATACCTTTCTGTGGCAGGGAACCGACAGCCGCGGACGCCCCGCAAAGGGAGAAGTCACCGGCTCCAATGCCGCCACGGTCAAAGCCCTGTTGCGCAAGCAGGGGCTGCGCCCCTCCAAGGTCAGGAAAAAGCCCAAGCCCCTGTTTGCCACCTCCAAGCCCAAAATCAAACCAATGGATATCTGCATTTTCACGCGCCAGTTGGCGACGATGATGAAGGCAGGCATTCCCCTGGTGCAGTCATTTGAAATCGTTGGCGAAGGCCTGGAAAACCCCTCAATGCGCGAAGTGGTTTTCGCCATTCGCGACGATGTGGCAGCCGGCAACAACTTCGCCGACTCCATCCGCAAGCATCCGCGTCAATTTGATGAGTTGTTCTGTAACCTGGTGGAGTCTGGAGAGCAATCCGGCGCGCTCGAAACCATGTTGGACCGACTGGCGACCTACAAGGAAAAGTCCGAGGCGCTGAAGTCCAAGATCAAGAAGGCTATGAACTATCCCATCGCCGTGCTTGCGGTGGCAGTGATCGTGACCGGCATCCTGCTGGTGAAGGTGGTGCCGCAGTTCGCCGAGACCTTCGCCAGCTTCGGTGCGGAACTGCCTCTGTTCACCCAATACGTGATGCACCTTTCCGACTTCGCCATTGAGTGGTGGTTGTGGATAGTCATGGCCATCGGTATTGCGGCCTATGCCTTCAAGGAAGCCATGCATCGCTCCAAGGCTTTTTCCAACAGTGTCGAGCGCGCCATTCTCAAAGCCCCAGTGTTTGGAGACATCGTTGAAAAATCCTGCCTGGCACGTTTCACCCGCACCCTCTCCACCACCTTCGCCGCAGGCGTGCCCTTGGTGGATGCCCTGACATCCGTATCAGGTGCCACTGGCAATGTGGTCTACCGGGAAGCATCCCTGAAAATCCGTGACGATGTCACCGCCGGCCAGCAGTTGACCTTCGCCATCCGCTCCACCAATCTGTTTCCGATCATGGTGATCCAGATGGTCTCCATCGGCGAGGAATCCGGTGCCCTCGACGGCATGCTCGACAAATGCGCAAACTTTTACGAGGCCGAAGTGGATAATGCCGTCGATGGCCTTACCGCCCTCATGGAGCCCATGATCATGGCGGTTCTCGGCGTACTGGTGGGAGGCCTGATGATCGCCATGTACATGCCCATCTTCCAGATAGGATCAGTCATCTGAATGAGTGTCATAGACCTGTTGGCCGTGAGTCCGATTTTCCTGATCACGGCGGTATGCGTGCTGGGCCTGATGGTGGGCAGCTTTCTCAATGTAGTGATCTATCGCCTGCCTGTGATGATGCAGCGCGAATGGCACAACCAGTGCCATGAGTTGCTGGAACTGGAAGACAGCAAGCAGACGCAGGAACCGTTCCCCATCTTCAATCTGATGACACCACGCTCTCACTGCCCTGCCTGTCATCACCTGATTGGCGCACTGGAAAACATCCCGGTGTTGAGCTATCTGTTGCAGCGGGGCCGCTGCAAACATTGCCACGTGGGGATATCCATCCGCTATCCCATCATCGAGACCGTCACCGCCCTGCTGTCTGCACTGGTGGCCTGGAATTTTGGCTTCAGCTGGCTGATGCTGAGTGTATTGATGCTGACCTGGGGCCTGATCGCCCTCACCATGATCGACTTCGACCACCAACTGC
>JBJHAY010000136.1:0-8919 GCA_050485205.1 Gammaproteobacteria bacterium | reverse complement strand
GTGCTGGTGATGGCGGCTCCCATCTTTCTCGGCGGCCTCTATGGCAGCACCGTGCGCCAGATCCGCCGCCTGGAGATGTTCCGGCAGCATGGCCGGCTGTTCCGCTTGCTGTCGGGACGGCCATTGCGGGTGCTGGCCTGGTTGCTGTGGGCCTTGTTCAGCGCCTTTTTCATGCTGCTGCAGTTTCAGCGCCATGGTGCATGGGAGTGGGCCACCTACGCCCTGGTGATCCCAGTGTTCTGGATGGTCTTCGTCCTGTTCAGGCGCATGACCGAAGGTGAGTTGCGGCCCTACCTGGTCACCAGTGTCAGCCTGTCGCTGGCGCGGCTGACAGTGCCTCTGATCATGCTGCTGGCACATGGACTGCTAAGCGGGGTGCTGGCAGACCATCCCGGTCATGATTCCCTGGAACAGGCCCTGCAACATCATCTGACCCGGGCCGACGCCGAGGCCGGCAGCGCCCTCACCGCTGCCGCCGGTAGGCCCCTGGCATGGTATGAGGCAAGCCGGGAGTATGTGTTCAGTCGTGCCGTCGATGCCGCGCCCGGGGGCGCGCCGATCTGGCACTGGCTGCTGTATGCCGGGGTCACCTATCTGATGTATTTCAACGCCTGCGCCATGCTGGCCTGCTTCCTGATGTCAGCACGAGAGTACCGGCGCCTGCTGGGGCCGCTCACCAATGTCGAGGCGCCGCCGCCCCTGAAACCGGGCCGCATCGGCATGGGCATCGCCCTGGTCACCTTCATTTCCCTGTTCCTCTATCTGCCCGGCATGGCCTACCTGGAGGCTTGGCTGCAACAACACCCCCAGTGGCGTCAGCAACTCCAGCTCACCGAGCAACGACTGGCGCGGCAACTAGAGTCCATCGACGACCGCCTGTTCCGCCAGGGCACCCTGGCACAGTTGGATCAGGCCCGCCTGGAAGCGATGGCCCAGGTGGAAGTCTCCATGACCGCCCTGGACAGCGAGATCGATCGCGCCTTCGCCGGCCTGGCCGGCAATGTGGACCTCTACCTGGACTGGTACTACAGCCTGGGTGGCGAATATGCCCGCATCGCCACCCTGCTCAGCGGCGATCTGGAAGCCTACATGGCACGCAAACTGGAGGAAGCACTGGGCAGCGGCGAGGTGCTGGCTGCCCTGCAGGCCAGGCTCAACCAGACCCTGGAAGCCCATGACAGCGCCCGCGATCACTACCGCCGCGCCGCACAGGCCATCATGGCGGCCAACCAGGTGGAAGCGGAAGACCTGGGTGAAGTGGAAATTCTGCGTGCCGCCCGCCTCGACGAGATTCTCTCTCCGCCTCTGCACCGGGACATGATCAGGCTTGAACAACGCATGATGGTCAGCTCCGGCGGCGCCATTGCCGGGGCCGTCAGCGCGGTGGTGATGCAGAAGGTGGTGGCCAAGGTGATCACCAAGAATACCTTTCAACTGGCGGCCAAGGCCATGGGCAAGGTGGTGGCGGGCAAGGCAGCCGGCTCCACTGCGGGCGCAGGGGCCGGCGCGGCGGCGGGAGCCGCCATCGGTTCCATCGTACCGGGCCTGGGCACGGCCCTGGGGGCGGTGGTGGGCGGAATGATCGGCGGCATTGTGGTGGGCATCAGTGTCGACAAGGCCCTGATCATGATCGAGGAAGCCGTCAGCCGCGAGGATTTCCGCGCCGAGATTCTCGCCGCCATTGAAGAGGCGCGGCTGGAATTCCGCGCCACGCTGGGCCTGTCGTAGGCTGGATAGGTTTCAGTCGGTGCCCTGGCGCCTGGCCTCCACCAGGCTGATGTTGTGGCGAATGGTTTCCTTGGCCGCCTCATTGCGGCGGGGCACCAGGCTCAGGGCCAGTTCGTAGTCGCGGATGGCGGCATCGAAGTCCCGGGCCAGCAAATGCGCGGTGCCGCGATTGTTGGGCGCGGTCCAGAGATCGCTTCGCAGGCCCATGGCGCGAGTGCAGGCAGCAATGGCATCGGGCAATTGCCCCAGGCCGGTATGGGCCACGCACAGGGCATTGAGGGCATCGTAATGGCGCGAACCCTCGAACTTCTGATTGGAGTTCTCGATATCGGCCAGGTTGATCTTGGCCACCGCCAGGGCTTTCTCCTTCTGGCCGCTTTCGATCAGTTGGCGGATGTAATTCAGGTCATCATCGGGGTTCACCAGCACGGTGTTGGAAGGACCGCTCTGGGTTCCCTTCGGCAGATAGGTGCCAGTGCGGGACTGGGCTGCCACTTCGCCAACCAGCAGCAAGGCCAGCACCAACAGCGGCAGGTGCGCACGATGAAAGATTGTCATGTGGTGTCCTCCAAAACCGGTCAAGACCAGTTCACGAATCATCAACAGCCCCGGATGGACCTGCCGAGAAAACAGGGCGTATGCGGATTTTGCGCCCAAAGCATGGAATAAGACCACCCCCACCAGGGAAAAATCGCACGCCTGAAGCGCTGATTTCAATGTCATCCCCACCGATGGTTAATTGCATACTCAGCCGTCCATGGCCTGAGTGGATAGAACCTGACAACACAGGGCGAGAGGCAACCCACCATAGCCCACAGCGACTGCCTCCTTGCAAAAACCCAGCCCCAGGGGCAGAATGCCAACGCGTCAATGCCCTGGCCAGCAGCGCCAGGAGTGCACTTAGCGCGGGTGTAGCTCAATGGTAGAGCAGAAGCTTCCCAAGCTTACGACGAGGGTTCGATTCCCTTCACCCGCTCCAAACTTTCCCATACAAATCAAGCAGATTTAATAATTGCCGTCTTTGCAGTGTCCACATTGTGTCCACCCATAGGACCTAATGTGATTACCGTTTCCAGGTGATTGGGGGCAAGGTGAGCATCAAGCCATAAAGATTCGCACTTGCCTTGATACCAGGCACCGTGGCACTGAAGGACCAGTTCTTGCGGCCGACGACGAAGGAGCAAGTGGCATTAAAAAAAGGAAAGTTGCCGCTGTCTTCAACTTTGATTATATTGATTACAACTATTACACCGAAGAGGAGCAGAACCATGTCCCGGTCAACCACCACCATGACGGTCCGCCTCAGCGGACAGCTCAGCAACTTCGTTGCCGCAAACGTAGGTGAACATGGTGCCTACGAGAACGTAAGCGAGTATGTGCGGGATCTGATCCGACGTGACAAGGATGCCACGGAAGCCGCAGCATTGGAGAGGCTCAAGGCTGAACTGACCCACGCCTATGCTGCCCCCGAAGCGTCGTACAAGCCGCTGACGGCTGCTGATGTGATCGCGCGCAACCGGACCTGACGCTGATGTCCGGGATTCGGGTTCGCATTCAGGAGGCGACCTCATATCGGCTCGATGAAATCTATCGCTATACCCGTGATCGCTGGGGTGAGCAGCAGGCTGATCACTACATCATTGGTCTGTTTGAGACATTTGCCGGTATCGCTAGCCATCAGACATCCTCGCACCCCATCCCCGCCGAATTCGGCATCGAGGGGTACTTCTTCCGCTATGAACACCACTTCGTCTATTGGCGTTGGCTCTCGAATGGTGATATCGGGATCGTGACCATCCTGCATGAGCGGATGCATCAGATCGACCGGCTCCGAGAAGACTTTGGCATGTGATTTCGTGCAGGACATGACCATCATTGGCGAGGCCGACTGGGTTATTTGTGGCGGTATTGAATCGTAGCGGATGATCCTATAGTCGACGTTGGTGTGTGTGCGAAATTTGGGTCTGCAATAAGCCCAATATAACCGGCAGCATTTCAGACTTGTCTTTTCATCTCCGCCATCCCCGCATTGCATAAACCCCTGGCAACCCCATGATCCAATTTAATAGGACAAAATGCATTATTAAATCCAATATATTGGAAAGCATCATTGCCGTATTCTGCCCCGCATCGACAACACAGTAGTGTCGACACGCAATCACAAACTTTATCAATTCAGCAGAATACAGGTGAATCAGATGAACAACGCAATGATTAAAAAGGTTTTCAGCTCGGAAGCGGGTTTCGGCGCACTGGCCTTGCGCGTGCCGGTTGGCATCATTTTCGCGGCCCATGGGGCGCAGAAACTGTTTGGCTGGTTCGGTGGTTATGGCCTGGAAGGCACCGCGGGCTGGATGGCCAGCATCGGGCTTACGCCAGGTATGTTGATGGCATTCCTGGCGGGCGCGGCCGAATTTTTCGGCGGCCTGGCCCTGGTCTTTGGTGTGCTGACCCGGCCCGCGGCCCTGGTACTGGCCGTCACCATGCTGGTGGCGATTTTCAAGGTGCACTTTGCCAATGGACTGTTCATGGCCAACGACGGCTATGAGTTTGGCCTGGCCCTGCTCGCTGCCAGTGTGGCCTTGTTGATCAGCGGGGCCGGCAAGGTATCCGTTGATCAGTGGGTTGGCGCAAGAATTCAGTAACACATATCCCGGCGCTGGCCGGGCAAAGGAGTTGATCATGCATGAGATTATCCGATCCAACGAGCGGGGAGGCGCGCACTTTGGCTGGCTTGACAGCAAGCACACCTTCTCTTTTGGCAATTATTACAATCCACGGCAAATGGGGTTTTCGGCGCTGCGCGTGATCAATGATGACACCGTGGCACCGGGTGCCGGTTTCCAGACCCACAGCCATGCCAACATGGAAATCATCAGTTATGTCCTGAAGGGTGACATTGTTCACGAAGACTCAACCGGCAACCGTGAAGTATTGCCCGCTGGCGAGTTCCAGTTGATGAGCGCCGGCAAGGGGATTTCCCACAGTGAATTCAATGCCAGCGATAATGAGGTGCTGAAGTTCCTGCAAATATGGATAGTGCCCAATGAATTCGACGGCGAGCCCGGTTATCAGCAGAAGGATTTTGGTGCCGAACCTGGTTTGACCGAGGTGATTACGCCCAATGGACGCAACGGCACGCTGCGGATCAAACAGGATGCCTCGTTGTCACTGTTGCTGTTGGAACAGGGACGCGAGCTGGCCTTGCCGGTGAAAAGCGGACGTGCCTACTATCTGCATCTTGTGGATGGAGAACTCACCATGGCCGGCGAGCACCTGGCACCAGGTGACGGTGTCAAGTTGGCGAAAATCAGCGAATTGAACGCCCGTGCCGACAAAGGGCCACTGAGGGCGCTGTGGTTTGACCTGCCGGGTTAATAACCAGGCAATCAAAATCGCAGGGGTTATAAGCGGCAGATGGCGGCACATGGAGGTGCCGCCATTGCTTTAATGGCCAATGCCAGGTGCATTACGCAAGAAGGAAGATATATGGCGCGCTCAACAGTGGAACAATGGCGCATGTTCAAGGCTGTCGCTGATCACGGCGGCTTTTTGCAGGCATCGGAGATGATCCACAAAAGTCAGTCCAGCATCCACCATGCCGTACACAAGCTGGAACAAATGCTGGGTGTCAAACTGTTCCAGATCGATGGGCGCCGCACGCAGCTGACCCCTGCCGGGGAACAACTGCTGCGGCGCATCAACTACCTGCTGTCCGAAACCGAGCGCATGGAAAATGTCGCGCTCAATCTGAAGTCCGGCGTGGAGTCGACACTGAACATCGCGGTGGATGAAGCCTTTCCCCGCGATGTTCTGTACCAGGCATTGGCAGCGGTGTCCGCGGAGTATCCATTGATTCGCATTGAACTGATGGAAACCATCCTTACCGGCGCCAATGAACTGTTGGCCCAGGGTAAGGCAGAAATTGCGCTGTCACCGTACACCGTGCCGAATAATCTCAGCGAAGATATCTGCCAGGTGACATTTGTCGCCGTGGCGGGCAGGGATCACCCACTCAACCAGCCGCTGCGCGAACTGACCCTGGAAGAACTCAAGAACTGCCGCCAGATCGTGCTGCGCGATTCCGGACTGCATGAGAAAAAAGACCATGGCTGGCTGGGGTCCGAACAACGCTGGACGGTCAGCCATGTGGCCACCTCCATCGAGCTGCTGCGCAAAAGCCTGGGGTTTGCCTGGCTGCCCCGGCACGCGGTGCAGCCCTATATCGACGACGGCTCGCTGGTCCCTCTGCAACTGCCGCGTGGCGGGATACGGACCAGTACCTTCTATCTGAACTTCAACGACGCGGAAATGCTGGGGCCTGTGGCAAGGACGTTTATCGGGCATGTGCGTTACTTGAGCGCCTGTTGAACAGGTGATTAAGCCGGGCCAAGAATGGAGTCGCAAATGGAACATGCAAGTGTTTGATTTGCCATGTCAGCACTCCATTCGGTGTTCAGTCCCGGCCTATGTTCCCTCACTGAACCCGCAGGAAAGGCCAGGCCCCGGACACATGCACTTCCGCCACTTCCGTGGCAATACCCTCTTCGCCCACAGTGAACACGAAGCCCAGGCCACAGGTGCAGTCGAAGGCGTTTTGTGACTGGGGTATGAGTAACGACCGGGCGGAGCCAGTATTGCCGCCGGTATCTGAATAACGTGGCGTGCGGGTCAGGATCAGGCCGCCGTCTTCCAGACTGACCACCACCGTGATCAGATTGCCCAGCCAGATTCCCTGGTAAGTCCCCACATAGCGTTGCAGTGTTTCCAGCGGCACTTCCACCACCGCCCGTTCCGCCTGCGAGATATGACCGGTGTAGTGCTGCTGTCCGGTTTCCGACTCATTGCAGATTTCTTCCAACATGTTGTTGTCGGGCTGGTTGACCAAGTCGATGGTGGCCTGCACCGGCTCGGTGAAGGTGCCGGGATCATCATAGGTGACTTCCAGCGTGATATGGCCGAAATCATGACGCCGGTAGCGCTCGGTGATACGCAGTTGCGAGGTGTGGGGCAGACCTTCACGGGTGAGCCAGGTGCGTTCGTTGTAGCCGTTGCTCTCTATCACCAGTTCGTCGCCTTCCCAACGGCCAGTGGAATAGCCCATCCAGGTCAGAATCAAGGGTTCATCTTCCAGCGCACGGCCATCCATGAACACCTGGCGGTAAGTCATGTCAGGGTTGAGAATGGCAACGTAGTCGGGATGTTGGACCAGGCGGCGAACTCCGCCCACGGTGGCGCCTGCGGGGTAGGAGCTGGGCCCTGAGGGGAGACAGTGAAAGCGTGGATCCTGGGTGTAGAAAGTATTCTCCGCCTCGATCATGGCATCCAGTGCCCAGCCCTGGATCTTGCTGCTGTCGAAGAGACTGCCACGGGCATCGGCAGGCACCCACACGCCGGACATGTCCACCTGGCCTTCCGGTGTTCGGGGCACGGGCGCGCTCAGATCGGGCTTGCCTTCCGGCGTGCGCGGGATACCCGGCGTGGACCAGTCGAACCACTGCGCCTGCACCGTGGTGCCGGCCAGTAGCAGCAGCCATGCGGCGAGTTTGCTTGCCATACTCCCCTCCTTGTTTGTTGCCCGTGGTTTTCTGTTAGTATTTTGTGCCACTTGGTGTACATACTATAACAGCCCGCATGGTCAACAATAATTAACCCACGGGAGGCACTTTATGTCCAGGCTCCTTGCCAGCATTACCGTGCTGATGATCCACTGCGCTCCGCCCATGAGCTTGGCCCATCACTCATTCTCGGCCGAATTCGACATCGGCAAGCCGGTTATCCTGGTGGGGACGGTGCAGCGCCTGGAGTGGACCAACCCTCACGCCTGGGTGCATCTGGCAGTCACTGATGAGCAGGGCAATGTGAGCCTCTGGGCAGTGGAAATGCTCGGCGTCAACGCCCTGGCACGCAGCGGCCTGACGCCAAGAACCCTGGCGGCGGGAGATCTGCTGACCATCACAGGCTATGGCGCGCGCAATGGCACCAATACCGCCAATGCCTCCTCCATTACCCGCACCGACACGGGAGAGGCCTTGTGGAGCAATGACAGATGAAGCTGGCAAGTCTATTGTCGTGAGGCTCGGAGCAAAGTTGCGCATGAGCCGAGGCGGGGGTTTTCCTGCAGCGCCTTGATACTGTCAAGAATGCGGGCAACATTCTTGTTTGGAATTGCGCGAAGATCCTTCGCGACCGACCTCTTTACACCACTCACGCCGGTCGCCGCGCGAAATAGCCGAAGCCGGCGATCACTCCATAGCACAGCGCCGGCAGCACCAGGGCGAAGGCCAGGCTGCCGGAGACATCCGCAAGCCAACCGGTCAGCGGTGGAATCACCGCGCCGCCGACGATGGCTACGCAGATCACGCCGGAGCCATCGGCGGCGCGGCTGGCGAGATTCTCACAGGCCAGGGTGAAGATGGTGGGGAACATGATGGCGTTCATCAGCCCGATCGCCAGCAGGCTGTAGCCTGCCAGGGCACCGCCGCTGTTGGCGGACAACGTCAGCAGCAGGATGGCGCCACAGGCCACGCTGGAGAGAATTTTCCCCGGACTGAATGTGCGCAAGGCCGCCGAACCGATGAAACGGCCCACCAGGGCGCCACCCCAGTACAAGGGGATCAACTTGCCAGCCGCCTGTTCCTCCAAGCCCATCACCTGCGCCTGCATCAGATAGTTGACGATCAGCGAGCCGATGGCCACCTCGGCCCCCACATAGAGAAAAATGCAGGCTGTGCCGAAACCGAAGCGGGGCTGTTTCAACAGGTCAAAACCGCCGAACACGCGGCCACCCTGATGGCGCTCCCCCCGCAGACGGTTGCGGAAACACCACACCACCGCCGCCACCAGCGCCAGGGCGGCGGCCAGGCCCAGGTAGCCGTTGACGATGGCCTGGCTTTCGGACTGGCGGTAGACCCGCAGTGCCTCGCCGGACAGCGTTTCCACATCCACCGTCACCAGAGTCCCCAATATCAGCAGGGACCCGAAGTAGGGAAACACCGTGGTGCCCAGGGAATTGAAGGCCTGGGCGAAGGTCAGACGGCTGTGGGAAGTGCGCGCCGGGCCCAGCAGGCTGATGAGGGGATTGGCCACCACCTGGACCATGGTGACGCCGCTGGCAAGCACGAACAGGGCCAGCAGGAACAGGCCGTAGACCGCGGTCTGGCTGGCCGGGATGAACAACAGGCAGCCAGC
>JBJHAY010000135.1:0-8959 GCA_050485205.1 Gammaproteobacteria bacterium | reverse complement strand
CCGTAGTGGTATCCGGCCCCGATGTACCGGATCGCTTCTGGTATGGCAACGAACCTGAGTTGCTGGTGGACATCCGCGGCGAACAGGCGGAAACCCTGATGCCCGCCGTACTGCAGGCGGTTCAGGATTATCCCTATCCCGACAGCTACACCATGTGGCCCGGTCCCAACAGCAACACCTTCACCGCCCATGTGGGTCGCTCCGTGCCTGAACTGGGCCTGGCGCTGCCGGTCACCGCCATTGGCAAGGATTACCTGCCGGGAGGCGCGGTGGTGGGCAGTGTCCCCAGCGGCACCGGTTATCAATTCTCCCTGCTCGGGGCTTTCGGCGTGTTGGCGGCGGCCAAGGAAGGTATCGAATTGAACCTGCTGGGGCTTTCCGCCGGCATCGACTTCCAGCGACCGGCCATCAAGCTGCCGGGGATTGGTCGACTTGGGGTCAAACAGTTGGACGAATCTTGAGCCGCGCTTATCAGGCTTCCGGCCACAGGCGGTGACCGTTGGTTTTCAACCATTCTCTTTTCTGCGGGTAGTCAGGGCATACCGAGGCGACCGTCTGCCAGAACTTCTCCGAATGATTCATGTGCCGCAGGTGGCTGGTTTCGTGGGCGATCAGATAATCCACCACGGGCTTGGGCGCCATCATCACCAGCCAGTTGTACTGGATGGTGCCGTCATGGCAGCAGTGACCCCACTTGGTCTTGGTCTTGCGGAACACCACATCCTTGAGCTTGTGCTCCACCCCCAGCTTCCTGGCCACTTTGATGGTCTGGGTGGTCATGTACTCCCGGGCCTGATTCAGCAACCAGCGATTGAACAGATTCTCAAGTTGCTGGCGTTGATTGCGGCGGGTATAGATGAAGAGAAAGTCACCTGACATCTCCACCTTCTGCTGCTGGCTGATGATCACCAGGATGGTCCTGGCCTCGCCAAAATAAGTAAAGCTGCGATTGTCGGCGATGCGCAGCTTCTCGCTGTCACGCCGCCGCTGCTGTTCCAGTTGTCCCAGTACCCAGCGGGCCTTTTGTCGCACGAAGTCATCAATCCACTTCTTCGACGTGGTCAGCGGCGCCCGCACATCCACTTCGCCGCTTTTCACATAAATGGCGACAGTTTTCCGCTGTGATCTGGAAATCCGGTAGGGGAAAGGCAGTTCCGGTTGAACTGGGGTCGGTGTTCCTGAGGGCATCCACTGCTCCCGCGGAAGGTCGCGGCCAAATAGAAATAGCAAATGCGGGCATGGTATATAAAAGCCCAGGCCCACACAAGACACCCCATGTGGCGCAGAAATATCGCAGCAAAGATGAGAACAAACAATGACAGGAAAAACGTAAAGGGAAGACAAAGGGAAGACAAAGGGAAGACAAAGGGAAGACAAAGGGAAGACAAAGGGAAGACAAAGGGAAGACAAAGGAAAAAAGTGCAACAGCGCTGAAGTCTGAAGGGGTAGGGTCTGGGGTGGGGGTGACAAAACGCTCTGCCGCATGGATGCGGCAGGCGAGTCCCCATGGATGGGTTCACGACGCTTTTGGCGCCCCCACCCCAGGCCCTGCCCCAACCCACCATCCATGCATAACAGCCTGCATGCTACCCCGCCGCACCACAACAGCCCACCCCAGGCCCTGCCCCAACCCACCATCCATGCATAACAGCCTGCACGCTACCCCGCCATTCATGCACAACAGCCCACCCCAAGGCCAACCCCCACCATCAGGCAGCCTGCTGCTTACGCGCATGCATCAACTGACTCACCGCATTCAGCAAGGCATTCACCGAAGAAGTGACAATGTCCTGATTGATGGCAATGCCGGTAAAGCGCTTGCCGGCATATTTCAGCTGCAGGTAGGTTACCGCTTCCGCGCTGGCGCTTTGGCTCAAGGCGTGCTCACCGTACTCCAGAATTTGAATGTCAATGCCAAAAGTGCTTTGCAAGGCATTGACGAAAGCATCCAGCATGCCGGCGCCATTGCCCTGAATCCGGAACTGCTTGCCATCCAGCGCAATATCGGCCGATACATTTTCGCCCTGGGCTCCTTTCTCGATCGAAAACGATTGCAGGGTCAGCGGAGCTTCCAGCTTCAGATAATGGGCCTGAAACAATTCCCAGATTTTCTCCGGCGGCACTTCCTGGCCGGTATCCTCGGCGGCTTTCTGCACTATGCGGCTGAATTCGATTTGCAGCCAGCGCGGCAATTGGAAACCGTAGCGGCTTTCCATCACATAGGCCACCCCACCCTTGCCGGACTGGCTGTTGACGCGGATGACATCCTGGTAGGTGCGGCCCACATCCCGTGGATCGATGGGCAGATAGGCGATTTCCCAGGTATCGCCTTCCTCGTACAAGTCCAGGCATTTCTTGATGGCATCCTGATGGCTGCCGGAGAAGGCGGTAAAAACCAGGCTGCCGGCATAGGGGTGGCGTGGGTGCACATCGATCTGGGTGCATTCCTTCACCACTGAGGTGATGCGATCCATGTCGCTGAAATCCAACTGGGGATCGATACCCTGGCTGTACAGGTTCATGCCCATGGTGACGACATCCAGGTTGCCGGTGCGCTCACCATTTCCCATCAGTGTGCCTTCCACCCGCTGAGCGCCGGCCATCAGACCCAATTCTGAAGCCGCAACACCGCAACCCCGGTCATTGTGGGTATGCAGGCTGATGATCAGGCTGTCGCGGTTCTTCACGTGGCGGCAGAACCACTCGATCTGGTCGGCATAGACGTTGGGCGTGGCCATCTCCACAGTGGCGGGCAGGTTGATGATCACGGGATTCTCGGGTGTCGGCTGCCATACCGCATTGACGGCATCGCATACCGTTACCGCAAAGTCCAACTCGGTGCCGGTGAAACTCTCTGGGGAATATTGAAAGCGCCACTCGGTTTCCGGCGTCTCGCTGGCGAACTGCTTGACGTCACGGGCCCCCTTCACGGCAATGTCGATGATGCCCTGACGGTCCAGTTTGAAGACTTTTTCGCGTTGAACGGTTGAAGTCGAGTTGTATAAATGGACAATGGCACGCTTGGCGCCTTTCAGGGATTCGAAGGTGCGGGCAATCAGCTCGGTGCGGGCCTGGGTCAACACCTGGATGGTGACATCATCCGGCACCGCGCCGGATTCCACCAGCCAGCGCACGAAGTCAAAGTCCGGCTGGGAAGCAGCGGGGAAGCCCACTTCGATTTCCTTGAAGCCGACTTCCACCAGCAAGGCGAACATTTTCTTCTTTTGGGTGACGGACATGGGCTCGATCAGGGCCTGATTGCCGTCCCGCAGATCCACGCTGCACCAGGTGGGCGCGGTGCTGATGACCTGGTCGGGCCAGGTGCGGTCTTTCAATCCGATGGGTTGGAAGGGAATGTACTTGCGGTGGTTGTATCGTTTCATGTGCGAACCTGGCTGAACTTGTTGGAACTTGGTGCATAGTGTAATGCTTTTGATGTGGCAGAAGTTTGCCAATAATTCCTTTGCTTTGGTTATTTTTGCAATATATTTCTAATAAATAGTAAATTTATGGCCTTATTGATCATTTTTTGATAAATGACGGCAATTAAGAATAATGGGTATGCATTATGCAACTGGACAGGGCAGATAAGCGAATACTGGAGGTGCTGCAGGCGGATGGCAGCATCAGCAATCTGGAGTTGGCGGAAAAGATAGGCCTTTCCCCTTCCCCTTGTTCGCGGCGGGTGAAGCAACTGGAGGAGAGCGGGATCATCCAGCGACGGGTGACTTTGCTGAATGCCTCCAAGCTGGGACTGAAGCTGATGGCCATCATCCAGATCAGCATGGATCGGCATACGCCGGATCGTTTCGAGTTGTTCGAGAACAGTATCCGGGAAATTCCCGAGGTATTGGAGTGCACTTTAATTACCGGACAGTCGGCCGATTATCTACTCAAGGTGATCGTGCCGGACATGGAGTACTACCAGGATCTGTTGCTCAACAGGATCACCCGCATCGCCGGCGTGACCGATGTGCACTCAAGCTTCGTGTTGCGGCAAGTGGTGAATAAAACCGAATTGCCGCTGAATCATGTATAGATCTCGGGCATGGCGGATGCCTGCCTGAAGCAGTGGCAGTAACCCCGTTCCATCCATCACGGGACGCGGGGTGCGTTGGGACCCTTGGATGGTCCTCGCCGGGTAGTCAGCGAAAGCGAGGAAATGGAGATGTTGAATACTAGTGGGCCATGGGTGAAGTTGGTTGCCCTCGGGAGCATGGCCCTGGTGGCGCCTTTGTGCCTCAATGCCCAGGATCTGGAAAACAGGCCTGCCATCCAGCCTGTCCGAACCGGCGCTCCTCCGCCGGTGATCGACGGCGTGCTGGATGATGAGATATGGCGCCATGCCACGGTCATTACCAACTTCCGCCAGGTGCAACCAGTGGTCAACGCCGAGCCCAGTGAGCCCACGGTGGTGTACCTGGCCTATGATGACGACTACCTCTATGTAGCCTTCCGTGCCTACGATTCCAACCCCGATGGCATCGTCGCCAACGAATTGCGGCGCGATGGTCCCCTCAATGCTGGCGATCACATGACCATTTTGCTGGATACCTTCCAGGACCGCCGCAATGCCTTCGGCTTCCGCGTCAATCCCCGCGGCGCCTTCGAGGACGCCAGGGTCGAGAACAACCAGAACTGGAACAATCAATGGAATGGCATCTGGTATACCGATGCCAGGATCGACGCCGAAGGCTGGACAGCCGAGCTGGCGATTCCCTTCAAGACACTTTCCTTTGACCCGGAACGGGATGTCTGGGGCCTGGACATCGTGCGCCGCATCCGCCGCAAGAACGAACGCATGCGCTGGGCCAATATTTCTCAGAATCGCAATGATATCTACGCCGGCGCCTATGGTGACATGTCGGGGTTGGAAGGCATGAAGCAGGGCATAGGCCTGGAGTTGCGCCCCACCTTCACCCTGCGCACCAGCGAGGACAGGGCGGGCATGGTGAAGACCCAGGCGGTGATCAGTGGCGGTGACATCAACTACATGGTCACGCCCTCGCTGATCGCGCAACTCAGCATCAACACGGACTTCTCCGATGCGCCGGTGGATCAGGTACAGAACAACCTGACCCGCTTTTCCCTGTTGTTCCCCGAAACCCGCGACTTCTTCCTCAACGACGCCGATATTTTCCAGTTTGGTGGCCTGAACCAGGAAAACGGCATGCCCTTCTTTTCCCGTCGCATGGGGGTGCTGAGCAATGGGCAGCCGCTGGACATGCTGGTGGGTGGCAAGATGACCGGCAGGGTGGGTGATCTAAACCTGGGCCTGATCAGCACCCTGATCGAGGGAGTCGGTGATCTCAAGGACCAGAATCTGAGTGTGCTCAGGGGCAGCACGGGGGTTGGGAGCGAGTCCAGGGTGGGCTTCATCGCCACCGAGGGCGATCCCAATTCCAATGACAGCGCGGCACTTTATGGGGCTGACTTCCAGTACCGCAACAGCTTCATCGGTGGCGACAACGTGATCGTGGCGGATGCCTGGGTGCAAAAATCCGACAATCCTGGTGTGAGCGACAAGAACATGGCTTATGGGGTCAAGGTGGACTATCCCAACGACATCGTGCAATGGACCGCTCAATTCCGGGAGTTGCAGGATAACTTCATGCCCAGGCTGGGCTTCGTCAACCGCCCCGGCACGCGTCTCTATGAGACCCGTGGCCGCTTGCGCAAGCGCGGCGATGGTCAGGCCTTGTTGCGGACATCCGACTGGGGTTTCCGCTGGAGCCGGGTAGAGGACATGAGTGGTCAGTTGCAGAGCGAAGACCGCAACATGAAAATCGTGGAAATCCAGAATCAGGATGGCGACACCCTGGAGCTGAACTATTTCGGTAGCCGCGAGGTGCTGACGGATCCCTTCCGGATTTCGCCCGGCGTGATTCTGGCGCCGGGGGATTATAAATTCTCCCGTCAACGGGTGCGCCTCAGTGCCAATGACGGCCGCCCCCTGAGTGGAGAAATACGCTATCGCTGGGGCGACTTCTATACCGGCAAAATCAGGGAAACCGAGGTGGACGTGGAATGGCGGGCCTCGGCGCACTTCTTTGCCGGTTTGGGCTACCAGCAGGTGGATGCCATGCTGCCGGAGGGCAATTTCGACTTTGTGGTTTCCCGCGCCAATCTCGACATCAACCTGACCCCCAGGCTGATGATCCAGAACCTGATTCAGCACAATACCGCCAATGACAGCCTGGGCTGGAACAGCCGCCTGCGCTGGGAGATAGACCCGGGCAATATTCTCACCTTCGCCGTGACCCAGGGCTGGGAGGTGGATGACCGCGGTCTCATACCCCTCAACACCAATATGGCAACCAAGCTGCGCTGGACCTTCCGCTACTGATTCTTGACCACGCACCACTGAACAAGGCGCTGTGCTCTCCTGGAGCGCGTTAGTCTTGCGCAATATTAGGGCTGGCGACAGCTGCGCGGGATTGGCATGCCTGGGGTAGAATGGCGCTTTCCACAACCGGGAGGAAGCGTCGTGGCCAGTATCTTCACAAAAATTTTGCAGGACGAAATTCCAGGACATTTTGTGTGGCGGGATTCGCGCTGCTTTTCCATCATGACCATCCAGCCCATTCGCGAGGGCCATTTGCTGGTGATCCCCAATGAGGAGATCAATCACTGGGATGATGTGCCGGCGGAAACGGCATCCCATCTCATGCTCACCGCCCAGACTATTGCCAAGGCCATGAAACAGGTGATTTCCTGCAAGCGCATTGGCGTCAGTGTGGTGGGGCTCGAAGTGCCTCACACCCATGTACACCTGATCCCCATCGACAGCATGGATGATATGAGCTTCAGTCGCGCCCATGCCGTGCCCCAGGATAAGCTGGCGGAAGTGGCGGCGGCCATCCGGGGGGTGCTGATAGCGCAGGGTCATGCCGAGGCGGACCTGGGCTGAAGCCATGGGCCGGGATGACATCTACTTACATGATCAAGCGCGCGGTGACTTTGTCTTCGATGAGAAGGTGGCGGCCGTATTCCATGACATGATCAGCCGTTCCGTGCCTGGTTATGCCACTATTGTTTCCATGATTGGGGTTCTCGCCGAGCGCTATGCCCAGCAAGGCAGCCGCTGTTACGATCTCGGCTGCTCCCTGGGAGCTGCCACCCTGGCCATGCGCCATCATCTGGCGGGCAGGGATTGCGAAATCGTGGCCGTGGACAATGCCGAAGCCATGGTTGAACGTTGCCGGGAAGCCGTGGGCCGGGACAAGGCGAATACTCCGGTACGGGTAGTGCAGGGGGATATTCTTGACTTGCCGATGGAGAATGCCTCCGTGGTAGTGCTCAATTTCACCCTGCAATTCATTGCGCCGGCGCGCCGCGCCGAGTTGATGCGACGTATTTATCAGGCAATGCTGCCTGGTGGAATGTTGATTTTGTCCGAAAAGGTTCGTTTTGAGGATGCTGATCTTGACGAACTCTTCATCAATGTCCATCACCGCTTCAAACGCTCACAGGGATATTCCGAATTGGAGGTGAGCCGCAAGCGCGCCGCCATCGAGAATGTTCTCATTCCCGAGACTCCCGCCATGCATCGGGCGCGCATCGAGGAAGCCGGATTCAGTGCCTTCGGGCTTTGGTTCCAGTGCTTCAATTTTGCGTCGATGGTGGCGATCAAGTAGCAGCTGTCACATCATGTTTAACACTGAAAAGTTATTTAACGGCGATAACTCGCTGGCGGAGACCTTGTCCCGTGACAGCGCCCTCAAGCGCCTGATCGAACTCTTGCCGGGTGATATCCGACGCTTCAATCATGGCGATCTGGCTGGCTGGCTCGAAGCACTGTCCAGTTTGCCGCGGATCGAAGCCTGCAGTGTCGATCTCAAATCCCGTGTGCGCATTGGCGAGGCCACGCAATGTACGGATCAGGTGAGGGATCAACTGCGCCAAGCCCTGATGCAGTTGCAACCCTGGCGCAAGGGCCCGTACGAACTGTTCGGTTTGACCATTGACACTGAGTGGCGTTCCGATTGGAAGTGGGATCGCCTGCAAGCCCATATCAAGCCTCTGGTTGGGAAAAAAATACTCGATGTGGGCTGTGGCAACGGTTATCACTGCTGGAGAATGGCGGGAGAAGGTGCTGAATTGGTTTTAGGCATTGATCCTCACCTATTGTTTGTCGTACAGTACTGGTCGGTTCGGCATTTCCTCCCGGCGCCACCGGTGCATGTGTTGCCCATGGCGCTGGAAAGCTTGCCGGCAAGGCTTGAAGCCTTCGATACAGTGTTTTCCATGGGGGTCCTCTACCATCGACGCTCCCCAATGGATCATCTGCTGAGGCTGAGAGATTGCCTGCGGCCAGGGGGAGAACTGGTGTTGGAGACGATTGTGATCGAAGGGCCCGAAGGCATGACATTGGTACCAGGTGGCCGTTACAGCCGCATGCCCAATGTCTGGTTTCTGCCAAGTTGTGACACGCTTGAAACGTGGCTGCACAAATGTGGATACACCAACGTCCGCCTGGTGGACAAGAGCGTTACCACTGTGCATGAGCAACGAAGCACCCCATGGATGACTTTTGATTCCCTTTCCAAAGCCCTGGACCCGGAAAACCCGGCCAGGACCATAGAAGGCTATCCGGCACCTATACGCGCAGTCATGATCGCGGAAAAACCCTGATAGTGGTTTGCCGCGATTGGTCGCGAATGTGGTCGGTACATGCTTGATGCCGATCGCGCACTGGCGCGTTTCTGACAGTCTGCTGATTGCTCCCGGCCTGGCCGGGCGAGCCTTGCCAAGCTGGTGATCCCGGTGGAAGTAGGCCTGGAAACGTAGGAACAACGACAATGCAAGGATAAGAATAATTATCATGGCCAGACCGTTAAGAATTGAATTTCCCAATGCCTGTTACCATGTCATCAATCGCGGCATGGACAAGAAACCCATCTTCCCAAGCGACGAGTTCTACACAATCTTTCTGGAGGGAGTGGCCGATGCCTGCTCC
>JBJHAY010000134.1:0-8994 GCA_050485205.1 Gammaproteobacteria bacterium | reverse complement strand
CGCATGGATGCGGCAGGCGAGTCCCCACGGATGGGTTCACGACGCTTTTGACACCCCCTCCCCAACACCCAGCACCAAGCCACTAATCTTGCATGACAGAAAATCACCAAACCCAAGACCAAGCCACTGAGTCAGCAAGTACCACTGGTCGCGAGCAGGGCTCGCTCCTACAAGTCCAGCTGCCAATAACCAACATCAATCCAACGCTCAAACTTGCGCCCACTTTCACTGAAGTGCCCCACCTTGCGGTACCCCAGCTTCTCATGCAAGGCCACGCTGGCGGCATTCGGCAATGAAATGCAAGCCAGCAAACGGTGGGCCTGCCCAAGGCCTCTGAGCTCCTCAACCAAGGCTCCATACAGACGACTGCCAACACCCCGGCCAAGCCAGTCCCCGGCCAGGTAAATGGTAGTCTCCAGGCTGTGACGGTAGGCACTGCGCGACTTCCAGTAATTGCCATAGGCAAAGCCAAGCACCTGGCCTTGATCCTCATACACCAGCCAGGGAAAGTGTCGAGTCACCACGGATACCCGATGCGCCATTTCCTCCGGGCTCACCTCCACCTCCTCGAAGGTGGCGACACTGTCAGTGACATAGGGGTTGTAGAGCCTGCAAAGACCCTCCATGTCGCGGTACTCCACGGGACGGATACTGCTGGTCATGACTGATCCTGTTGGCTGGTGTGCTTATCCTGGGGCCTTCACCATCCACCCGGGGCACATACATGCCAGGCAAATCGGGGAAAACTGGTGAAATATCCGGGCTATATGATAGCTTTGCCCCGACATTGAGGGCAGTGGGCATGGAAATCTTTTTGGTGGGCGGCGCGGTCCGTGACAAGCAACTGGGGCTGCCGGTCAAAGACCGGGACTGGGTGGTGGTCGGCGCCAGCGTCGACACCATGCTGGCCCAGGGCTACCAGCAGGTAGGCAAGGACTTTCCGGTCTTCCTGCACCCCAGGACCAAGGAGGAATATGCCCTCGCCCGCACCGAGCGCAAGCGTGGGCATGGCTACAAGGGCTTCGAGGTGCACGCGGCGCCGGATGTGACCCTGGAGCAGGACCTGCTGCGCCGCGATCTCACGATCAATGCCATGGCGGAAGACCAGCAAGGCCGGCTCATCGATCCCCATGGCGGCCTGGAAGATCTGCGCCAACGCCTGCTGCGCCATGTGTCCCCCGCCTTTGCCGAAGACCCCCTGCGCGTGCTGCGTACCGCGCGTTTCGCCGCACGCTTCGCCAGCATGGGCTTCACGGTGGCACCCGCAACCCTGAGTTTGATGCGCGAAATTGTCGATGCCGGTGAAATCGAACATCTGGTGGCGGAGCGGGTCTGGCAAGAAATCCAGGCTGCCATGGCCAGTGCCGCGCCCCAGGTTTTCATCCAGGTGCTGCGCGACTGCGGCGCCCTGGCCAGATTGCTGCCGGAAGTGGATGCCCTTTTTGGAGTACCACAACCGGCGAAATATCATCCCGAGATCGACACCGGCCTGCATACCCTGCTGGTGCTGGAACAGGCGGCAAAACTGAGTCCGGAACCCAGGGTCAGATTCGCGGCCCTGCTCCATGATCTGGGCAAGGCGGTCACGCCCCGCGACCAATGGCCCTCCCACATCGGCCACGAACATCTGGGTGCAGCCCTGGTGGAACAGGTCTGCCAGCGTCTGCGCGCCCCCAATGACTACCGTGACCTGGCGCGCCTGACCTGTCTCTACCACACCCATTGCCACCGCGCCGGGGAGCACCGCGCCAAGACCCTGCTCGCCACCCTGGAGCATCTGGATGCCTTCCGCCGTCCCGAACGTTTTGAGGAATTTCTGCTGGCCTGCGAGGCTGATTGCCGCGGCCGCACCGGCCTGGAGCAGGTGCCTTACCCACAGCCGGAGATTCTGCGCAAGGCTCTGAACCTGGCATGCCAGGTCGAGGTCAAGGCCATCCTGGGCGACGGCTTCAAACAGGCCGCCATTGGGGAAGAACTGAAGAAGCGCCGCATTCGTATGATCCGCGAAGGACTGAACCTGAAACATTGAGCCCATTCCCATGCATCCGAATCCCGTAGCCCTGGTAACCGGTGGCGCCCAGCGCATCGGCGCCGCCATCACCCGTCATCTCCATGCCAGGGGGTACGACTTGTTGATCCACTATCGCCGATCCCGCGATGAAGCCGAGGCACTGGCGCGTGAACTCAACCATGTGCGTGCGGATTCGGCACGCTGCCTGGGGGCCGACCTGTTGCAGGACGCGGCTATTGCGCAACTGGCAGAGGAGAGCCTGTGCGCCTGGCAGAGATTGGACCTTCTGGTCAATAACGCCTCGTCTTTTTACCCGACACCACTTTCACAAATCAGCGCGGAAGATTGGCATGACCTGCTGGGCAGCAATGCGCGCGCGCCCCTGTTCCTCTGCCGCAACCTGGCGCCTGCCTTGTGTCATCAGGGCGGCACCATTGTCAACTTGATCGACGTACATGCCCGCAATGGATTGGCTGAATATACTCCCTACATCATGGCCAAGGCGGCTCTCGCCGCCATGACCCGATGCCTGGCCAGGGAATTGGCGCCAAGCGTGCGGGTGAATGGGGTGGCGCCTGGCGCCATTCTCTGGCCCACCGACAAGGCTGCGATGGGGGAGGAGGAAAAGCAGAAGATTCTCGACCAGATCTGCCTTGGCCGACTCGGCACCCCCGAAGACATTGCCGCCCTGGTGGGCTTCCTGGCCCAGGACGCCCACTACGTGACAGGACAGGTGATCGCGGTGGATGGCGGCCGATCCCTGAATCTGTGACAGGGCCGGCATTGGTCCAAAGCCAGTGCCGGCTCAAGCGACGCTTAATCGCCGGCAATACCAGTGGCCAGGCCGCGTCTCTCCAGCAAGTAACGCACATCCGCGTCACGACCACGGAATGCACGGTACATGCTCATGGCATCCACACTGCCACCTCGGGACAGTATCGCGGAGCGGAAAGTATCACCGTTTTCCCTGGTCAAGCCGCCATTTTCCCTGAACCACTCGGCGGTATCCGCATCCAACACTTCGCTCCAGATGTAGGAGTAATACCCAGCCGAGTAACCGCCCATGATGTGAGAAAAATATGGATAGCGGTAACGCGGTGGCACCGGACCAAAGTCAGCCCCTGCCGCCGCCAGCGTATCGGCCTCGAACTGCATCAGCGCTTCCGCGTCCGGCACCTGCTCCGGCGCCAGCTGATGCAGGGCCATGTCAATAATGGCGGCTGCCAGATATTCCGTGGTGGCAAAGCCCTGGTTGAACTCCTGTGCCGCCAAGACCTTGTCCAGCAACTCCTTGGGCATGGGTTCACCGGTTTCATAGTGCCTGGCGTAATTGGCCAGCACTTCCGGCCACACCGCCCATATCTCGTTCACCTGGGAGGGGTATTCGACGAAGTCCCTGGGTACCCTGGTACCGGCAAAAGTGGGATACATGACATCGGAAAACAAACCATGCAGCGCATGCCCGAACTCATGGAAGGCGGTATTCACCTGGGTAAATGTCAGCAGGGTGGGCTCACCCACGGCAGGCTTGGTGATGTTGAGATGATTGCCCACGATAGGGCGGTCTCCCAGCAAATGGGACTGGGAGCGGTAGGCATTCATCCAGGCGCCACCGCGCTTGGAAGAACGGGCATAGGGATCGAAAATGAAAAAACCCAGAGTAGAGCTGTCCTGGTCGATGACCTCGAAAACCCTCACATCCTCGTGGTATACCGGCAAGTTGGTGCGTTCCGTAAAGGTAAGGCCATAAAGTTGGCTGGCGGCGTAAAACACGCCATTGCGCAACACGCTCTCCAACTCGAAGTAAGGCTTGAGCGCATTGGCATCGAATTGATAGCGGGCCTGGCGGACTTTCTCCGCATAGTAGGCCCAGTCCCAGGATTGCAATTCGAAACCGCCGCCTTCGGCATCGATCATGGCCTGCAAATCAGCGGCTTCGAGGCGGGCATTGGCCACGGCCGGGGCGATGAGGTCCGCAAGACGCTGGGTGACGGCCTCCAGGGTGCGGGCAGTCTGGTTTTCCAATACGAAATGGGCATGGCTCTGGTAGCCCAGCAGGCGGGCTCGCTCCGCCCGCAGCCGCGCGGTACGGGTGACGATCTCCCGGTTGTCATAGTCACCCCCACGATGCCCCCTGGACAGGGAAATTTCATGAATGCGGCGACGCAGCTCACGGTCATGCAGGCTGGTCAAGGGCGGCTGCCCACTGGTATTGATCAGAGGCAGGGCATGACCCCGCAAGCCTCGGCGCTCCGCCACCTCGGCAGCGGCCTGGGTTTCCGCTTCAGAAAACCCCGCCAACTGCTCCCGGTTCTCCACCACGATCGCCAAATCATTGACTTCATTGCGCACATTCTGGCTGAAACGGGTTTGCAACTCCGCCAACTCGGCGTTGATGGCGCGCAGACGTTGTTTTTGCTCCTCATCCAATTGGGCGCCAGCCCGGATGAAAATCCGCCGTGTTTCCTCCAGCAGGCGCAGGGATTCCGGGTCCAGACCCAGGCTGTTGCGCTGTTGGTACAGGGCATCAATGCGGGCAAACAGCCTGTCATCAAGATGGATGCTGTCGTTATGAGCAGCCAGACGAGGGGCAATCTGTGACTGGATGGCATTGATCTCGTCACTGGTATTGGCCGAATTCATGGCAGAAAAAACACTGTTGACCCGCCGTAATGTGCGGCCGGAACGCTCCAGGGCCAACAAGGTATTCTCCACGGTGGGGCCGGCTTCCTGAGTCACGATGGCCTCGACCTCGTCCAATTGCTCGCGCATACCGCGTTCGAAGGCCGGCAGATAATGCTCCGTACGTACCTGGTCGAATGGCGGGAAACCCAAGGGCAGTAGGCTGGGCTGATAAAAGGGATTTTCCATTTGTGCAGCTTCCACGACAGCATCCACTTCTCTATCCACAGCGGTGTCGGCTTCCAGGACGGGTGTGCTTCCCCGCTCATCCGAACAGCCGGCAAGGCTCATGACAAACACCAGGCCAGAGGCCCTGACGAAACTGGACATGTAGTTTGTTTCCTCCCCATATTGGTGATCCCCCAATCGATCCCCTGGCTACGATCCCATGTAAAGCGCCAGTGGTCAACCCGACTGCCCCACAGACCCTTTCCCCGCTGTTCAAGCCCAGGGCTTTACTGTATAAGGCGCTTTTCCGGAGCACACGCCTTGAGCCATTCCTCCCCACCAGTTGACTTCATTGCACACGCCCTCGAATCCAGGGGATATGTGGTGCTGGCCGAATCATTGCCCGAAGTGTCCCTGAAGGCACTGCTGGAGTACTTCACATCCCGCGCCAGTCAGGATTTTTCCGCGGCCGGCATCGGTAAGAATGAGTCCATGCGCCACAGTCGGGCGATACGAACTGATCTGACTTGCTGGATAGACCCTGGAGAGGCTGCCAGCCAGGCCTATTTCCTATGGATGGAGCAACTCCGGACCGGGCTCAACCAGCGTCTGTTCCTGGGCCTCAACAACTATGAGTGCCACTTGGCCCTCTACCCCGAGGGAGCTTTCTACAAAAAACACCTGGATGCCTTCAAGGGGGTCAGCCACCGCATGCTGTCTTCAGTGCTTTATCTGAATCCAGACTGGCATCCGGAAGATGGCGGCGAACTGGTGCTGTATGCCCCCTGGGACCATGCCCACACCCTGGAAGTGATCAGTCCCCGCCTCGGCACCCTGGTGCTGTTCCTGAGCGAGGACTTCCCGCATGAAGTGAAGTTGGCACGCAAGCCCAGGCAAAGCATCACCGGTTGGTTTCGTACCGACGGTAACGCCGCGCTGCCTCTTTGAGTGCTCGCGGCGATCCCTTGTTGCTGTTACGCTTGTTGCTGTCGCCCTTGCTCAGCGATTGAGCACCCTCAGCATCCACGCCGTTTTCTCATGAACCCGCATGCGGTCGGAAGCCAGTGAGGCGGTGGACTCATCCCCGGCATCCTGGGCCAGTTTCAGCACCTGACGGCAGCTCTTGATAACCTTTTCATGGCCCTCGGTCAGTAGCTTCACCATGTGGGTACTTTCCGGCACCCCCTCCACTTCCTTGATGGTCCCCAGGCTGGTGAACTCCTTGTAGGTGCCAGGGGCCGGCACATCCAGGGCACGAATACGTTCCGCGATGTCATCCACCGCCACTGCCAATTCGGTGTATTGCTCCTCGAACATCAAATGCAGCTCACGGAACTGAGGTCCGGTCACATTCCAATGGAAATTATGGGTTTGCAGATAGAGAGTATAGGAATCGGCCAGTAGCCGCTTGAGTCCCTCTGCGATCTTGACCCTGTCGCTTTCCTTGATGCCAATATCGATCTTGCCCATGTCCTCGCTCCTAAATATGGATACCAAATCGCCAGACCATCAAGCCTGAACCCGACGGGGTTCAAAATCCCGTCATCAATGCCCATGTTAACCACGACTCGACCTCAAGTCATGGAGATTACGGCCGATAGTTTCACCAGATGACTCAAGTCAATCAAGAAAAAGTCGATGCAAAGTGTTCTTCATCAAGTAGTCCCTGAAGCATGCCCGAAAGGCTTGCTGCGCATCAGCCAAAAGATCTTCTCGAAATCTGGCGAGCAGTTCTTCAATGCGCTGGCTCAAGCCCTGCTGGAAGAATTGGGCGCTGACTTCGTGTCCATCTCACGGGTCGTGGGGGATGAGTCAAGAACCCTGGTACTGGCATCTTCCGAGGGCATCCTGGATAACCAACACCATGCGCTGCGAGGATCTCCATGCGAGGTCGCAATCAGGGATACTTTGTGCGTGGTGGATTCGAACCTGCCTGACTATTTCCCCGACTGCCCGCTGGTATTCAGACTCAGCTTGCAGGCCTATATCGGGGTGCGTCTGTTTTCCTCGCGCGGCGAGCTGTTCGGGGTCATGAATGCCATGTTCAGACAGCCGACCGACCCGGTAACAGCGGAGTTGGGACAGTTATTGCTATCGATATATGGTTTGCGGGTATCCTCCGAAATGGAGCGCATGGTTACCGAACGCTCGCTGTTGACCACTGAGTATTACGCCAACCAGATATTCAGCAATTCACCTCTGGCAATGCTGGTGCTATCCCCGGACGGGATAACATCGCGCTTCAACAAGGCTTTCAGCACCCTGCTGGGACAACACCCGGACCAACTGATCGGCATGGATGCCTACAGTCTGTTTCCCGAACCCGAACTGGCAGCCGTAAAGGACAACATCGACGCGCTTATCCAGGGGAAAGTTCCATATTTCAAAATGGAAACCTCCATCAGGCGGGGAGATGACCATGTCATCACAGTCCTGCTGGACAGTTATGCCCTGAAAAACTATGACGACAGCATCCGCAACCTGGTATTTCAAATAGAAGATATCACCGAGCGTAAAAAGTCGGAAAAGCAAATACTGAAATTGAGCCAGGCAGTGGAACTGAGTCCGGTGGCCGTCGTCATGACCTCCCCCAATTCCCGGATTGAATATGTGAATCCCCGCTATACGGCATTGACTGGCTACAGCGCCGTGGAAGCCATCGGTAGTCACACCAATATGAATTCATCCGGTGAAACGCCAAAGTCAGTCTATGAGAACATGTGGAAAACCATTCTGGCAGGCAACCAATGGCAGGGAGAATTGCTGAACCGGCGCAAGGATGGCACCACTTACTGGGCTCGTACCACCGTGTTTCCCATTGTCGACCAGAATGGCCACATCAGTAATTTCGTCAGCCTGCAGGAAGACATATCTGAAGCCAAGCATCTCGGCAAGCAGCTTCACTACGAGGCAACCCATGACCAACTCACCGGACTCATCAATCGGGCTGAGTTCAAGCGCCGCTTGAAACAGACGATAGATATTGCACGCGCCGACGACAGCAGCCATGCCCTGTGCTTCCTGGATCTTGATCAGTTCAAGGTCCTCAACGACAGCAGCGGGCACATTGCTGGCGATGCCTTGCTGTCCCGTATTGGCCGCATCCTGCAGCGCCATGTGCGCTCCAATGACACGGCCGCTAGAATTGGAGGTGATGAATTTGCCCTCATCCTCGGCAATTGCAGTGTAGAGAAGGCCAGGGAAATCGGTGAGCAGATTCGAAGCTCCATCGATAATCTGAACTTCATGTGGGAAGACAAGCTCTACAACATCGGTGTCAGTATCGGCATCACCCCGATCAATGGGCAGATCATCGACAGTACCGAGCTCATGAAGCAAGCGGATACCGCCTGTTACGCCGCCAAGGACAATGGCCGCAATTGCATCCATATCTATCGGGAGGACAATGGCAATGTTTCGCGCCGCAGGCTGGAGACCGACTGGGTGCCTGAAGTCACCACCGCGCTCAAGGAGGATAGATTCGAGCTGTTTGCACAAAAGATACTGGCTCTGAAAAGCAATCGCCGTCAGCCTTCCTATGAGATTCTGGTACGCTTGGTTGACCGGAACGGCAACCTGGTTTTACCGGCGGAATTTCTTCCCGCCACCGAGCGCTATGGACTCTCCCCGAAACTGGACCACTGTGTTTTCGACCGGCTCTACCAATGGATGGCATGCAACACCCAGGCCCTGTCCCAAATGGATAGTTTCGCCATCAATCTTTCCGGCAGTTCCATCGCCAATCACGAGTTACTGGACCACATCATTCAAACCATCTCCCAAGGCAACATTGATCCCGCAAAGTTTCAGTTTGAAATCACCGAGACTTCAGCCATTTCCAACATACTGGATGCACGCCACTTCATGCAGCAATTGCGCGCCATAGGCTGCAAGCTGGTACTTGATGACTTCGGCCGCGGCCTGTCTTCCTTTGCCTACCTGAAAAACCTACCTGTTGATGTGCTCAAGATCGACGGCCTGTTTGTGAAGGAAATTCTCAAGGACAAGACCGATTACACCATGGTCAAAATGATCAACGAGCTGGCTCACGCCCTGGGCATCAAGACCATCGCTGAATATATCGAAAACGAACATGTGCTGGATTGTGTCAGGCGCATGGGGGTGGATTACGC
>JBJHAY010000133.1:0-9036 GCA_050485205.1 Gammaproteobacteria bacterium | reverse complement strand
GTAGGGACGAGAGGGGCGTATGAGGCCATGGATGGCCTCATCCGAGCTCACAGGGATGTGCTCGATGCGTCCCCGAACGGCCCTACCCGGGACTCGGCCCTAGCCACTAAACTTGCATCACAGCCAGGATCACAAAAACCTACATCACAGCACAAACCACAGAACCTACACCACAGCACAAGCCACAGAACCTACACCACAGCACAAACCACAGAACTTACACCACAGCACAAACCACAGAACCTACACCACAGCACAAACCACTGGCCTCCAGATACTAGGGGCCACTGAGTGGAGTGGTAAACAAAGCCGAGATCACTGAAGCCGAATCAGTGCCACTGGTCGCGAGCAGGGCTCGCTCCTACAGGGCGATGGTCTTGAGGAGCTGGCGGAAGCACTTGGCGTTGCCGAATACCAGGGTGTCGCTCTCCAGGCAGTCGGGGTTGCCGCTGGCATCGCTGATCAGTCCGCCGGCTTCCTGAATCAGCAGGATGCCCGCGGCGCTGTCCCACTTGCTGACCCCGCCCAACCAGCCAGCATCCAGGCGGCCGGCGGCCACATAGGCCAGGTCCAGGGCCGAGGAGCCGGTGAAGCGCAAACTGCCCACCTTGCCATTGAGGCGCTCCTGTATCTTCAGACAGCGCTCGAAATTGCGCATCCCGGCGCTGCTCAGACTCACCACGGCGTTATCCAGGCTGTTCTTGGTGCCCACCCGCATGCGGATGTCATTGAGCTTGGCGCCGCTGCCGCGGCTGGCCAGGAATTCGTCCCCTTTCAGAGGGTCATAGATCAGTCCGTGTTGCACCTTGCCCTTTTGCACACAGGCCATGGCGATGCAGAAATGGGGAAAGCCATTGATGAAGTTGCGGGTACCATCAATGGGGTCGATGATCCACAGGGTGTCCTTGTCCGTGCCTTCGGTATAACCCGATTCCTCACACAGGAAACTGTGGGCGGGATAGGCTTTCTGGATGTGGTGAACCAGGATGTTTTCAACGGCCCGGTCGACATCGGTGACGAAGTCATTCTTGCCCTTTTCGAAAATTTTGATGCGGTCAGGCCTGGCTGTGGCCTGCACGATGAGTTCTCCGGCTTCGCGCGCGGCGCGCAGAGCGATGTTCAGAATCGGCTGCATGTGATGGATGTCTTGAGGGCAGTGGGCTTCAGGATGAAATAAGAGCCGCGCATGATAGCAAAAAGCGCCCCGTAAACCCAATCGTTGCATGAACTTTCGATTTTATCTTGTCGGCGATCTGGTACCATTGCGCCATTTTTTTGAAGTGTCAGGCCTTGAGCCTGGGAGTATGAGGAGAGCTGCCTTGCTGGACCTGTCCAACGTTCGCATCGTGCTGGTCAACACTTCCCACCCGGGTAACATCGGCGCCACTGCGCGGGCCATGAAAAACATGGGCCTGCGACGCCTGACCCTGGTGGACCCCAGGGACTACCCCTCCATCAAGGCCCTGGCCCGGGCCGCCTCGGCCCTGGAAATACTGGATGAGGCGGTGGTGGTACCGACCCTGGAGCAGGCGGTGGCCGATTGTGGTCTGGTGATTGGTACCAGCGCCCGCTCCCGCAAGATTCCGTGGCCGGTGCTTGAGCCTGATGAGTGTGCAAGCAAGGTGGTGCAGGAAATGGGCAGCAACCAGGTAGCAGTGGTGTTCGGCCGCGAGGACAGCGGCCTCAGCAACGAGGAACTGCAACTGTGTCATTACCACGTGCAGATTCCGGCCAACCCTGATTACAGCTCGCTCAATCTGGCGGCGGCGGCCATGGTGCTTTGCTACGAGATCCGCAAGGCGGCCCTGGCCGCCAGTGGTGAAAACCGGCCACCGGCCGATGAGCATGAGGAAATGGCCACGGTGGCTGAATTCGAGGGCTTTATCGGCCACCTGGAACGGGCGCTGGTGCGCCTCGATTTTCTGGACCCTGACAGCCCCGGTCTGTTGATGCGCAAGCTGCGGCGGCTCTACACCCGCGTTCGTCTCGACAAACTGGAAGTGCGGATGCTGCGGGGCATTCTTACTGCTACTGAGCAGGCGGTCGATAAAGCCGATAGCGCTGTGCGGCCGCCCTCGGGGCGCAATGGATGATGTGGGCCCAACAACTCATATCCGAGTGATTTACTAGGGTAAATAGTTGACCGTTTTGCTTGGTTATTGGATAATGCGAGCCGTCAGTGACCTGAGTAAGACGAGAGGTTCCCATGCGCTTGACCACCAAGGGGCGCTATGCAGTAACCGCCATGTTGGATTTGACCATTCATGCCAGCCGCGGGCCGGTAAGCCTGAACGATATTTCGCTGCGGCAGGATATCTCCTTGTCCTATCTTGAGCAGTTATTTTCCAAGTTGCGCAAAAGTCGTCTTGTGAGCAGTGTCCGAGGCCCGGGAGGTGGATATCTGCTGGGGCGCGGCAGTAATGAGATTTTCGTGGCCGACATCATCGATGCCGTCAGTGAGTCCATGGACAGTACCAAGTGTCAGGGCAAGGGTGACTGTCACAATGGCGCCATCTGCCTGACCCACCATCTTTGGGAAGATTTGAGCGGACAGATCCACCGCTTTTTGGGGGGAATCAGTCTGGCGGACCTGGTGGCCAAGCGTGAGATCAGTGCCATTGCCCGTGATCAGGACGAGCGTTATCACCGCATGACGGACCAGGGCAGGAAGGATGTGCGCACCATTGCCACCACTGCCGCGGATAGTTTTCAGTAGTACAAGTCACAAGGGGCCATGTCGCCGAGGCGATACCCCACAGGAGAGTTGAATGCGTTTGCCCATTTATCTTGATTATTCCGCCACCACCCCGGTCGACCCCCGGGTGGTCAAGGCCATGACCGAATGCCTGTCGATGGAGGGTAACTTCGGTAATCCGGCTTCCCGTTCCCACCTGTTTGGCTGGAAGGCCGAAGAGGCGGTGGAGCAGGCCCGTCAGCACGTGGCCGATCTGGTCAACTGTGACCCCCGCGAAATCGTCTGGACCTCAGGTGCCACCGAATCCAGTAATCTTGCCATCAAGGGCGTGGCTCACTTCTACCATGGCCGCGGCAAGCACATCATCACTTCCAAAATCGAACACAAGGCCACGCTTGACAGTTGCCGCCAGTTGGAGCGGGAAGGTTATGAGGTTACTGACCTAGATCCCGATCCCAGGGGGCTGATTGATCCGCAACAGGTGGCGGATGCCATCCGCGAGGACACCATCCTGGTGACCCTCATGCACGTCAACAATGAAATCGGCACCATTACCGACATCGGCGCCATTGCCGAAATCACCCGTGAAAAGAAAGTGATTTTCCATGTGGACGCGGCCCAGAGCCCAGGCAAGATCGACATTGATCTGCAAGCCATGAAGGTGGATCTGATGTCTTTCTCCGCCCACAAGATCTATGGTCCCAAGGGCATCGGCGCGCTCTACGTTTGCCGCAAGCCGAGGGTCCGTCTGGAAGCCCAGATGCATGGCGGTGGTCATGAGCGCGGCATGCGCTCCGGTACCCTGGCCACACATCAGATCGTTGGCATGGGCGAGGCCTTCCGTATAGCCAAGCAGGAAATGCATGAAGAGGGTAAACGCGTGCTGGCGTTGCGTGAGCGCCTGCTGAAGGGGCTGGAAGGCATGGAGGAAGTCTATGTCAATGGCGATCTGGAACAACGCGTTCCGGGAAATTTGAACGTCAGTTTCAATTTTGTCGAAGGCGAGTCCCTGATCATGGCGCTCAAGGATCTGGCGGTGTCTTCCGGTTCCGCCTGTACTTCCGCCAGTCTTGAGCCTTCCTATGTGTTGCGCGCCCTGGGGATGAATGACGAGTTGGCGCACAGTTCCCTGCGTTTCTCCATCGGTCGTTTCACCACCGAGGAGGAGATAGATTACGCAGTGGCGAAGATCAGGGAAGCCGTCGGCAAACTGCGCGAGTTGTCACCCTTGTGGGACATGTACAAGGATGGCATCGACATCAGCAAGGTGCAGTGGGTGGCCCACTGAAATTTGGTTTCAAGGGGCGCTCCGGAGCAGCGGAGCGCGGGCCGGCTCAGCCGGCGTTGCAAACACGAGAGGTATAGACAATGGCTTACTCAGAAAAAGTACTGGATCATTACGAGAATCCCCGCAACGTGGGCAAGTTGGACGACAGTGACCAGAATGTGGGCACCGGCATGGTGGGGGCTCCCGCCTGTGGTGATGTGATGCGTCTGCAGATCAAGGTCAATGATGCCGGCATCATCGAGGATGCCAAGTTCAAGACCTATGGCTGCGGCTCGGCCATTGCCTCCAGTTCCCTGCTGACCGAGTGGGTGAAGGGCCGCACCATCGACGATGCGGCGAAAATCCGCAACACTGAAATTGCCCAGGAATTGGGTCTGCCCCCCGTCAAGATTCACTGCTCGGTATTGGCCGAGGATGCCATCAAGGCCGCCATCGAGGATGTGCGCAAGAAGAAGGGTAGCCAGTTTGCCAGTGCGGACGCGGCACAGGCGAGTGGCTGAGGAAGCACGCAACAATGGCTATTACATTGACTGAAACCGCGGCCCGTCATGTGGCCCACCAGCTTGCCAGTCGGGGCAAGGGCCTGGGAATCCGGGTGGGTGTGACCACTACCGGATGTTCCGGCATGGCCTACGTGCTGGAATTTGTGGACGAGTTGAAGCCAGAGGATCAGGTGTTCGAGGACCAGGGCGTGAAGATCGTCGTGGACCCCAAAAGCCTGCTGTATATCGATGGCACCGAGATGGACTTCATCAAGGCGGGCGTTAACGAAGGCTTCGAATTCCGTAATCCCAACGTGCGCGGTGAGTGTGGCTGTGGCGAAAGCTTTACCGTCTGATGCAGCAACAAAACCTGGACAAGGTGGACTTGGCTGGCAAGAACCACTTCGAGATATTTTCCCAGCCCCTGGGCTTCGACATCGACAGGGATGCCCTTGCTTCTGAATACCGGCGCCTGCAGGCGGCCTGGCATCCTGATCGCTTCGTCAATGCCAGTGATCGCGAGCGCCTGACTGCCCTGCAGGCGACCAGCCTGCTCAATGAGGCCTATGAAACCCTGCGATCCCCAGTGAAGCGGGCAGGTTACCTCTTGAGTCTCAAGGATGCCAACCGGCCCGGTGAATCCACTCACAAGGACATGGATTTTCTGTTGCGGCAGTTGCAGTGGCGCGAATCCCTGGAAGATATCGGTCAGCGTGAGGCAATGGATGAACTCGACGCCCTGAAGTCCGAGGTGGAGGCCGAGTACAGCCAGGCCATGCGTGATTTTGCCCGGCATCATGGCGTCGACGAGTTGTCCGCGGCCCGGGTGCAGCATGAAAAAATGCAGTTTCTGTACAAACTGCTGAACGAAATCGAATCTGTAGAAGAAACCCTGTTGGACTATTGAACCGTGGCCCTTCTGACCATTGCCGAGCCCGGACAGGGCGCCCCCAAGCAATCCCCCCCCAAGCGCAGGTTGGCGCTGGGTATCGACCTGGGCACGACCAATTCCCTGGTGGCCACCTCTGATGGCGAAACCACCTGGACCCTGCCTGATACTCATGGCCGCCACTTGTTGCCCTCGGTAGTTTGCTATCACCCGGATGGACGCCGAGAGGTGGGCCATGAAGCCAAGGCCGGCGCAGCTTCCGATCCCGCCAATACCATTGTTTCGGTCAAGCGTCTGATGGGGCGTGGCATTGCCGATATCGATTACTCCCTGCCCTATGTACTGGTGGCCGATGACAAGGGCGGCATGCCCCTGATCCAGACCCGAGCCGGTCACCTGAGCCCGGTGGAGGTCTCAGCCGACATCCTCAAGGCCCTGGCTGATCGTGGCCGCCAGGCGCTTGGTGGTGAACCCGAGGGGGTAGTGATCACGGTGCCGGCCTATTTCGACGAGGCACAGCGTCAGGCTACCAAGGATGCCGCCCGAGTGGCGGGCCTGCGGGTATTGCGCCTGCTCAGTGAGCCCACTGCCGCCGCTGTGGCCTACGGCCTGGACAAAAAACTGGAAGGCACCGTGGTGATTTATGATCTGGGTGGCGGCACCTTCGACGTTTCGCTGATGCAATTGCAGCGGGGCGTGTTCGAGGTACTGGCCACTGGCGGCGATACCGCCCTGGGTGGTGACGACATAGACCGGGCGATAGCCGCCTGGATCCTCCAGCAGGTGGGGGATGTGACCGAAGTCTCCGCCACCGAATTGAGCCAGCTGCTGAGCAGCGCCACGGCCGCCAAGCACGCCTTGACCACTGCCGCTCAAGCGCCGGTCAGCTTCCGCGATTGGCATGGGCAGCTCGATCTCGGCACCTTCGAAGCGCTGGTTGACCCGGTCATAGACCGCACCTTGAAGGCTTGCCGCAGGGTACTGCGCGATGCCGGCAAGAAAGTGACGGATATCAGTGATGTGGTGCTGGTGGGCGGCTCCACCCGCAGCCCGCGGGTAAGGAACAAGGTTGCGGAATTTTTCCAGCGTGAACCCCTGGACAGCATCGATCCCGACCGGGTGGTGGCCATTGGCGCCGCCATGCAGGCAGACGTGCTGGTGGGTAACAAATACGGCCAGGACATGCTGCTGCTGGATGTGATTCCCCTGTCCCTGGGCATCGAAACCATGGGCGGACTCACTGAAAAGATCATTCCCCGCAACACCACAATTCCGGTCAGCCGGGCTCAGGAATTCACCACTTTCAAGGATGGCCAGACCGTGATGAATCTGCATGTGCTGCAGGGCGAGCGCGAACTGGCCTCAGACTGCCGTTCCCTGGCCCGCTTCGAGTTGCGGGGAATTCCGCCGATGGTGGCGGGTGCCGCCAAGGTCAGGGTCAGCTTTCAGGTGGACGCCGACGGGCTGATGGAAGTCACCGCCCGGGAAGTCCACTCCGGCGTGGAAAGCAGCATCATGGTGAAGCCATCCTTCGGTCTGGAGGACAGGGACATCGAAGCCATGATCAAGTCATCCTATGACAAGGCCGCCGAGGACAAGGCCCTGCGCGATCTGCGCGAAGCCCAGGTGGAGGCTCTGCGCATTGCCGAAGCCGTGGAGTCGGCTCTGGAAGCCGATGGCAAGGCCTTGCTGAATTCGGAAGAATTTGGCCGTCTTCAGCGCAGTGCCGGAGAATTGCGGCAATTGGCCGCGGCAGAGGACAGGGCCGCCATCATCCGCATGTCGGAAGCGCTCAACGCACTCAGCGAGGAATTCGCCGCCCGCCGCATGGATGCCAAGATCCGCGAGGCCCTGGCGGGCCACAGCCTGGAGGAAATCGAGAAGTAATGCCCAATATCATTTTTCTGCCCAATGACAAAATCTGTCCCGAGGGTGCCGTGGTGCAGGCTGAAACCGGTGAAAGCATTCTGGACGCGGCCTTGCGCGGCGGCATCGACATCGAACACGCCTGTGAAAAGTCCTGTGCCTGCACCACCTGCCATGTCATCGTCAGGGAGGGCTTTGATTCCCTGGAGCCCTCTGACGAATTGGAAGACGACTACCTCGACAAGGCCTGGGGCCTGGAGCCAGACTCCCGGCTCAGTTGTCAGGCCAAGGTGGCTGACCAGGATCTGGTGGTGGAAATTCCCAGATACACCATCAATATGGTGTCCGAGCATAGCTGAGGAAATTCTGGAAATTGTCACCATGACACAGCTGATGAACTGATCGAAATTTTTCACGGTGCCTGGCAGGGGGTTGGCCCCCATGGGAGTCTGACATGAAGTGGACCGACATACATGAAATTGCCGTCGAGTTGGCGGAGACCTATCCCGACGTGGACCCACTGACGGTCAACTTCGTCGATCTGCATGAATGGGTGTGCGAACTGGATACCTTCGACGATGATCCCAACCGCTGCGGCGAACGAATCCTGGAGGCCATACAGGCAGCCTGGATTGAGGAAGTCGAGTAAGGCTTTCAGGTAGTTACGGAAATTTCCATACAAAATTCCAAAAAACACGCGTACAATACGCGGTCTTGTTTTCAACCCTGTTTTTTGGAGTTCCAACATGCCTGTAGAGCGCACTTTATCCATCATCAAACCCGATGCCGTGGGCAAGAATGTGATCGGCAAGATCATCAGCAGGTTTGAGGAAGGTGGACTGCAAGTCGTGGCTGCCAAGATGATCCAGCTCACGGATGACACCGCTGGTGGCTTCTATGCCGAGCACCGGGAGCGCCCTTTCTTCAAGGACCTGGTGGAGTTCATGACTTCGGGTCCGGTGATCGTGCAGGTACTGGAAGGCGACAATGCCATTGCCCGCAATCGCGAACTGATGGGGGCCACAGACCCCGCCAAGGCCGAGCCTGGCACCATTCGCGCTGACTTCGCCAAGTCCATCGATGCCAATGCCGTGCATGGTTCGGACTCTCCTGCTTCCGCGGCGCGTGAAATCAGCTATTTCTTCGCTGCCACTGAAATCTGTCCGCGGGCCTGAGGCAGTATCTGCCACGAGGTTGTGATGACCGAAACAGCAAAGGTCAACTTGCTTGGCCTGAGCAAGCCGCAAATGGAGGCTTTTCTCTCGACATTGGGGGAAAAGCCTTTTCGCGCTGTGCAGATACTGAAATGGATTCATCAGCAGGGAGTCACCGACTTCGAGCAGATGACCAATATCAGCAAGTCACTGCGCGCGACGCTTGCCGAGCGCGCTGAAGTGACACCACCCCGCATCCGCTCACACTATGCCGCCAGTGATGGTTGTCACAAGTGGATCGTGGAAGTGGCCAGTGGCAGCGGCGTGGAAATGGTCTACATACCGGAAGCCGGCCGCGGCACGCTTTGTGTTTCCTCCCAGGCCGGATGCAGCCTGGATTGCAGCTTCTGCGCCACTGGCAAGCAGGGCTTCAACAGTGATCTGAGCAGCGCCGAGATCATCGGTCAACTGTGGCTGGCCAACAAGGCTCTGGGCTGGGTCGACCTGAAAACACCACGGCCGGTCACCAACGTGGTGATGATGGGCATGGGTGAGCCGCTGCTGAATTTCGACAATGTGATGAACGCCATCAGCCTGATGATGGATGACAATTGCTACGGCCTCTCCAAGCGCAGGGTCACCATCAGTACCTCTGGGGCTGT
>JBJHAY010000132.1:0-9045 GCA_050485205.1 Gammaproteobacteria bacterium | reverse complement strand
CCTTCGGCCTGCTCGCCCTGGCCGGCGGCTTCAGTTCCGCCCTGGCACTGCTGGGGGATGGCAGCCGTGCGGTCAACGTGGTGTGGGCCATCGGCAGCCTGCTGGGACTGCATCTGCTGATGCTGCTGCTGTGGGCCGGCAACATGCTCGTCAGCCGCCATGATGCCGGTGGCATCCTCGGACGCCTGTGGCTGTGGACTGCGGGCCACCTGGGTGGCAAGCGGCATCGCCTGGTTTCCACTGCCCTGGCCTCACTGTCCACCCGCCACGGCCTCACCCCCTGGATGCTGGCCAGTGTCACCCACCTGCTGTGGACCCTGGCTCTGGCTGGCGCCTGCCTGGGCCTGCTGGCCGCCCTGTCGCTGCGCAGCTATCAGTTCGGTTGGGAAACCACCATCCTGCCGCCTGTGGTCTTTGTTGCCTTCGTGGACGGCCTGGGTTGGCTGCCCGCCACCCTGGGCTTTGCCGTGCCGGATGCCGAAGTGGTGCGCCTCAGCGGCCCAAGTCTGGCGGGCCTGCCTGCCGCCACCACAGCCGAGTTGACGGGAGCGGGCCGGGCCTGGGCCTCCTGGCTGCTGGCCTGTCTGCTGCTCTATGGGCTCTTGCCCCGACTGGTTTTGGTTCTGGCTTGCGGCCTGACACTCAACAGGCGACTGAGCGCCATCCGGCTCGACACCCATGCCGCCGCCTGGGCGGCCTGGATGGCGCGCCTGGCACCGGACAGCCGGGCCGGCGGCATTACCGACCCGGCTCCCGCCAGCCAGGACATGCCTGTATTTACCCATGACCTCCAGGCCAAGGGCCCTCCCATGATCCTGGGGCTCGAACTGCCCTGGCCCCATCAAGACCTGCTGGAACTGGCCAGGGAAGCCGGCGACATCACCCTGCTGGCCCCCATCGACCAGCGTGCACAGCGGCAGCAGGCCCTGCAACAGACGAGCACACAGGCCCCGGCAAGACTTCTGATTGCCTGCAACGCCAGGCTCTCACCAGACCGGGGCTCCCTGGCCTGGATGACCGCCTGTGCCGCCCGCGCCGGCGAAACCCGCATCCTGCTGGTGGATGCCGCCAGCACTGACGTCCAACGTCTTGGCGTCTGGCGCGAAACCCTGACACAAGCGGGCATGCCATCCAGTCACGTGCTGGAAATCCCGCTCTCAGCCCAGGCCTGGCTCAAGGGAGGAGGCAGCAATGCCTGATAGCCCGCTCACCAGACTGAAACTCCCCCTGCGCCTGGCGGTGGTCGGCCACACCAACACCGGCAAGACCTCCCTGCTGCGTACCCTCAGCCGTGACAGCCGGTTTGGCGAAGTCTCCTCCCGCCCCGCCACCACCCGCCACGTGGAAGCCGCCCATCTCATCGTCGGCGGCCAGGTGGCACTGGAGCTCTACGACACCCCTGGCATCGAAGACCCCATCGCCCTGCTGGAACTGCTGGAAAGCCTGAACCAGCCCAGCGAGCGCCTCGACGGCCCCGAGCGCATCGGCCGCTTTCTCGCCCTGCCCGAAGCCAGCCGCCGCTTCGAGCAGGAAGCCAAGGTGCTGCGGCAAATGCTGCAAAGCGATGCCGCCGTCTACGTCATCGACGCCCGTGATCCGGTGCTGGCCAAGCACCGGGATGAACTGGAAATCCTGCGCCTGTGCGGCATCCCCCTGCTGCCCCTGCTCAACTTCCTGGCCGACGGCCAGGCCCGCGAGGCGGACTGGCGCGACGCCCTCGCCAGGGCCGGGCTGCATGCGGTGGTGCGTTTTGACACCGTGGCGCCGGCACGGGACGGCGAAGGCCTGCTGTATGAAAAACTCGCCACCCTGCTCGACACCCACCGCGACACCCTTGCCGCCCTCATCGCCAGCCATGAAACCGACGCCCGGCGCCGTCACCAGGCCGCCCTGAGCCTGCTGGCAGAACTATTGATCAACGTCGCCGCCTGCCGTGACAGCGTAGCCAGTGACGCCCCGCCCATCCTGGCCCGCGCCATCGAGTCTTTGAATCAGCGGGTACGGCAAGAGGAGCAGCAATGTATCGACACCCTGCTCACCTTGTACCGCTTCACGCCGGATGATCTGGCCGCCAGCGAACTGCCCATGGACAGCGAAGGCCGCTGGCGCCAGGACCTGTTCGACCCCGCCACCCTTCAGGACATGGGCCTGAAAATCGCTCCCGGCGCTGCCGCCGGCGCCATGGCGGGCCTGGGCATCGACCTGATGTTCGGCGGCATGACCCTGGGCGCGGCCGCCGCCTGGGGCGCCCTTGCCGGTGGCGGCTTGCAGACCCTGCGCCACTATGGCCGCAACCTCTTCGACACCCTCAGTGGCAAAACCACCCTGCGGGTCAGCGATGCCATTCTGCCACTATTGGCCATCCGTCAACTCGGCCTGATCCAGGTACTGGAAGGCCGCGGCCACGCTGCAACGGCCAGGATCAGCCTGGCCAACGACAGCACCGGCACCACCTCCGCCACCCCCCTCGACCACTGGACCAACCAACTCCCCCACCCCCTGCGCCGCGCCAGGGCCAACCCCGACTGGTGCGGGTTCGGCACAGAGGAAATAGTGGACGAGGCGCGGATGGAGGCAGTGCGGGAACTTGCGGAGGAATTGGGCCGAGGCTATGAAGCTTTCAATGTTGGGCGCAGCTGATCCCACTTTACCCAACACTTGATTTAGTACCATAAAATAGTATCATTCATGCCATGAAAAGGAAGCACCACAAAACCCTCGAAGCGATATTTGCCAGGCCAGTCAGTGCCAATATCCAATGGCGGGAGATAGAGGCTTTATTTGTGGAACTCGGTGCAGAAACTTCCGAACGGGAAGGCAGCAGGGTTGCCGTGGTACTTTTCGGAGAGGTCCGGGTCTTTCACCGCCCCCACCCCGGTCCCAGCACCGATAAAGGGGCAGTGAACAGCATCCGCAAGTGGTTTGAACAATACGGGGTAGTTCCATGAACATCATGACTCTTGATAGTTATCACGCCAGAATCGAATATGATCCCGATCTGGACATGTTCCGGGGAGAAATTCTTGGCTTGAATGGAAGCGCTGATTTTTATGGAAAAAATCCAAAAGAACTTCGGGTCGAATTCAAAAAATCTCTCGCTGTCTTTTTGGAAGTGTGCAAAGAAAAGGGGATTGATCCCCACAAGCATTTCTCTGGTAAGTTCAATGTGAGGATTGATCCAGAACTTCACGAGCAATTAGCCATTCTTGCCCAGGCTACCGACAAGAGCATCAATACCATTGCCCAGGAAGCCTTGAAATACGTCATTGAACGAGACAGCTGATGAAATATTTCAAAGAAAATTACAATACGAGAATGGATTGACTTGGAAAGAAATCAAATTACACTGCCTTGCCTCAGGGATGCCATTCCGCAAGTTGTTGGCTGGCACGCAATTTTGCTCGCTGGTGCCGCATCGCCTTGAACACTTGGTCCAGGTTGGGGCTGTTCTGCTCCAATGACGGCAGTGCGGCCTCCGCCTCCATGAAAAATTGCCGGGCAAGCTGACCATCTCCCAGATAAGCCTCTTCCCACCATTCCATGATTGCTTGCCGGCTCTCCTGTAACAGAGCTGCTGATGGCAGCTTATCGCTTTTGGCGGCATTGGCCCGGATGCTGGCCGGCAGCAAGTTCCACAGATCATTGTTGAACCAGCGCCTCCAGGGGAAGCAATGATCGACTTCGTATTTCTCCCTGAGACTGACCTGTGTCCATACACAGGAAACCGGCCGCCCGGATGCCTGTATCGACCCTATACGCCTGCGGACCTGAGTGGTATCCCGCCGTCCTTCATCCCACTGCAAGGCTTTATCGTAGACACTGGCGTCGTACTGATAATTCCAGGTTTTCATCAAACTGACCCATTCATTCAAAATTGCCGGTTCCAACCAGCAGGCGAACTGACTGAAGCACTGCCAAAGCGCTGCGGGAATGCGGAAACTGCCGAAATCCTGCAAGCTGTCCCTGGTGACTTGCCAGTGTCCATGACGCCACCTTGGCGACCGCGCCCCACACTCGAACACTTGATCGGTGCGCCCCGGATACGTGATGTAGTGGGCTGGCATTTTCCCGATATTCCGGCAGGCGTCCCGGATCGCCCCGATCACCCGAGGGGCAGTATCCGGATCGAATACAGCACCAACCCGCAAATCATAGGGTGAGAGATCGTGCAGGCTGTAGAAGTCGGCGCCAGCCCAGCCATAGCCACGCTGCGCTTCGTGGTCAGCCCCGGGGGCCTGGATCATGTTGTGGGTCAGTACCAGGGGCTTGTAGATCTTCAACCAATACAGGCCCACCAGCCCGAAGGGAATTTCCACATAGTCATCCGTGCGCTTGATCACCATGCCCGGTGCACTCTCCGCGATACGGACCAGCGCCCGTAGAAGCCCCAGCTTGTAACTGGCAGTTTTGTTGTCATTGACGATGATGTGGCGCAGCAAGGGCAAGCTGCCGGTACCGTCATCGGGCAGGCGGAAAACCAGGTAATCCCAGCTGATCTGTTCTCGCCGTGAATCGGGGATGTGTTCGCGGCGCAACAGCATCAAGGCGCGGTTACGGGCATGCTGAATGACTTCGTCCGGGCTTGTGGGATGAAACCGTCCTTCCTCATCGGGGCCATTCCGCAGGCTGATCACCAGCATCCCGCCCGGCGCCAGCAGATCACTGATGATGCGCATGGCGCGGGCATGACGGGAAGCGGGCAGATGCATCCACACGGCACTGAGCAAAATGAGTTGGAACCGCTGATCCAGGGCACGCACCCTTTTCAGATCGGGCAAGCTGTCATCCAACCAGTCAACCCCTCCGGGCGAGAGGTCGGTTGTCCCGGTCATCTTCTCACCCAAACGGCGCAATTGAGCACAGGGTTCCACTGCCACCACATCCCATCCCTGCCGAGCCAACCACACTGCATCGCGGCCTGACCCTGCACCTATATCACAAGCCAGACCGGGCTCACCGGGAAGTTGTCTGTGCCATGAGGAATGGATACGCTTGGCGCTCAGGGCCTGGTATTGCTGGAACAGGAGTTCAGCATTTTTTGCGTAATAGCGCATGCAATTGGCCGGCCTCCTTCGGGATGGCATGGTGAAAAAAGATTAAATCGTGAATCCACAGGCTGGTCAATGTACTGAGATTTCCTCTATAGACTGGTACACTTCCGTGGAAAAATCTCTGTGTTCATTGACTGCCAAGGACCCCCATGGAATCCCACCTGACCCTCCCCCAGCTGCAAGCCGGACTCGCCCACATCGAAGCCTCTCCCCGCGACAGCGGCTCAATCGACGCCATTGTGTGCAGGCCAGCCGTCAACCAGCGCGAGGAATTGAGCGAAGCAGCGCTCGACCTTGAACAGGGCCTCGTCGGCGACAGCTGGCTGGCCAGGGGCTACAGAAAGACCCCTGATGGCAGCGCCCACCCCGACATGCAGTTGAATCTGATGAACACCCGCGCCATTGCCCTGATTGCCGGTGACAGACAGCGCTGGTCGCTGGCTGGCGACCAGTTGTTCGTCGACTTCGATCTCAGCCACGCCCATATTCCTCCCGGCACTCGCCTTGCCGTCGGCGACGCCATCATTGAAGTCACCGCCGAACCTCATCTGGGCTGCAAGAAATTCAGCGAGCGCTTCGGCCGCGACGCGACCCTGTTCGTTAACTCTGAGGCCGGCAAGCAGTTGAATCTGCGTGGCATCAATGCCAGGGTCGTGCAACCGGGCAAGGTGTGGGTCGGCGCAACGATCACCAAGGTCGGGGATTAGCCCGGATATTGCACCTCTGCTCGATCGCACAGGACCTGGTCTCGGGCGATCACGGCAGGAACACTGGGCAATATCCGGGTCAGCCAGGGACTGAATTTCGACCAAAGACGGCAGGCCCCTTTCCTCCCGCCACTATTCGAGGTTAAATAGGCCCGCTCACATAAAACCAATATCCGCCACAGGAGCAAGCCGTGACCTTCCGCCGCATCCTTACTGTTATTTCCGGCATCCTCATTGCCACCGTCGTTCAGACTCAGGCCCTGGCCCAGGCGCCGACAATTCCGGCTCCGCCGCCACCGCTGCCGTTGCTGTTCAAGGAAACCTGGAAGGAAACCCCCGCCGCCGTGCCGCTGTCGCAGGAGGTGGTCACCAATCCCGACCTGATCCTGGCCGTCTATGGCGAGGCACCGGAAGTCAACAGCACCAGCAACATTCCGCATATCTGGACCGGCCTGTGCTTCCCCGCCTGCGCCGCCACCCTGAAGATGAAGGACAATTACGCCGACCTCAGCGGCAAGGCCCGCGTCAAGTGGATCTCCAGAACCTCTGGCTTCCACGCCATCCGGCCCGTGGTGCGACTGGCGGACGGCACCATGCTGGTGGGCGACTTCGCCGATGCCAACACCTATGACTACCGCACGGTGGAATTCTATCTGGCGGAAGTGCGCTGGATGGTCCTCGACCCCGAGACCCTGACCACCAAGGGCTTCCTGCTGCCGGAAGTGGATCTGAGCAGGGTCGACGAGTTTGGTTTCGTCGATCTCACACCCGGCAGCGGCCATGGCTTCGGCGGCTTCTCCAATGTGGGATGGATAGAGGTTTATGGGCAGCCGGTGCCGAGGCATTGATTATCAACCCCGGACGTTGTAGTGCCGGGTTATTAACCCGGCATTGCCCTTCGGCCGATGGCTACGATTCAGCTTGCAGCACAGCCACAACAGCCAACGCGAACTCTTGATAGGTATCGAGATGGTGCTTGGCGATGGCATGAACAATAGCCCAGTCCATCTTTTCATAGCTGTGCACCGCTATATTGCGAAAGCCAACGGCCTTCTTCAGTTGCACCGCCAGTTGCTCAGGGATGATACCTACCTCAGCCAGTGAATCAAAGGTTGCGCCCATGGTCGCGGGTGGGCCTGTTTCCAGGTCGGCAATCAGATGAGATCCAATATCCACACAGAGCTGAACCGCGCGGGTCAGGTTGAGGGTGATGATGTCCTGGATATCGGCATCCCGGGCAAGCTCTTCCGGGGTTTGCGGGCATTTCTGCCTGATGCGGACGAGGCAACGGCGCAGGGATTCAAGCTTTTGTTCAACTACTTCCCGATCCATGCGCGGCGCCTTTCCGAGAGAATTCTGTTGCGGTAGGGGGCGAAATCCGCCTGATCGATCAAATATCGGGACAGCAGGGAGGCATAGTCACTGGTCTTGCCATGAATCAATACACCATGCCTGAGCACCTGGCCCATAAGCGGTTCCCCCGCCACCCGAAGATCAACCAGGTCCACTGGCCGGCCTGTGGACTGGGCAAGGGATTCCATCAGGGCCATCTTTTCCTCGGCGCCAAGAGGATGCCCGGCGTCCAGGGCCAGGTCGATATCACTTTCAGCAGTTTCGCTACCCTGCGCCAGCGAGCCGAACAGGATGGCCAGGCGCAACTCGGGCAGGGCGGAAAGTCCCTCAAGTATGGGTCCCGCATATCGGGAAGCGGGTTTTAGCATTGTGCTTCTCCTGCGCGCAAGATCGAATGGACCATGGAGTGCACTCTAGCATACTCTCCAAGCCCCTCAGTACCTTGGTTCGAGGACCCCGGGCATGACTCAAGCACCTGGAGCCGATGGCAGCGCAAATACCCACACCATCGCGCCCCGGTTCGGTGGGCTGCGTAATTCCGGCACCAGGGGGGCGAAACTGCGGGCGTGAAAACCGCCCTCGCCCGTCACCAGGGCGATGTACTGTCTGCCATCCACTGCGAAGCTGATGGGGCTGGAACTGGAGACATCATTGAGGCGGGTCTGCCAGAGCAGTTCACCATCGGCCGCGGCATGGGCGCGGAACACTCGATCCTGTGCCGCCACAAACACCACCCCGCCAGCGGTGGCCAGCACCCCGGAGGTGAGGGGCGCGCGTTGCCGCAGCATCCACAGGGGCTCTCCACTGTTCATGTCCAGAGCCTGCAGGCGACCATAGTTGCCATCGCTGTCGGGCCTCGGCCGAATGCCCCAGTTCACCCCCGAAGACAGTGCCCCCGCGCCGCCTCCCGGAATCGGATAGATATCCATGCAAGCCTCGTTGAGGGGCACAAACAGATGTTGGGTGGCGCGATCATAGGAGGCAGGCAGATAGTTCTTGGCCCCGGCGCCATGGGGGCACACCAGGCGCACTTGGTTGTCAGTGGGGTAGAGGCTGGTATCCACATGCTTTTCACCCGTCACCGGGTCGATGTGGGTGACGATGTTCTGCAGGCCCAGGTCGATGGAGAAGAGGAAGTCGCCGGTCCAGGCGTCCACCGCGTCGTAGATGCCGATCTTGCCGGCGGTGACCACCGCCTTGCGGGTTTCACCATCGATCTCGAGTTCCATGATCTGGCGCTCGAAGGCCCAGTCCAGATCCCACTGGTCGTTGGGGAAGTGCTGGTAATACCAGACCAGTTCGCCGTTGTCGGGATTCACGGCCATGGTGGAGTTGGTATAGAGAGCGTCATTGGTAACCCCTGGGGTTTCGTTGGGCAGCAGCAGGGGCCCGGTGTCATAGGTGTTGCCGGTGCCGAAATAGGCGAGGCCGGTGTCCGCATCGAAACTGGCCGGGGTCCACACCGAAGCCCCGGTGCGTTCCTCGTGGGGCATGCCGTTCCAACTGTCACCGCCGTGTTCACCGGGCCTGGGGATGGTGCCCAGGCGCCAGGCAATTTCTCCGCTGGCGGCATCCAGGCCGACGATCTGCGGGCCACCAGGCCTGGCGCCGACACCAGTGGCGGTTGTCCCTATCATCACCTTGCCCCTGGCCACCAGCGGGCCACCATTGATGACTTCGCGATCACGGAAGTCTCCCACCACCTGGTCCCAGAGTACCTCGCCAGTGCGGGCATCCAGGGCCACCACGTGGGCATCGGACGTGCCGAAGTAGAGGGCTTCGCCATGCAGGGCCAGACCACGCTTGTGGAAGGGGGCGGCCCCGGCCTCCAGGGCATGGTTGTACTGCCAGATCAAATCGCCGGTCGCGGCATTGAGCGCCTGGATGATGTCGCCCTGCCCCACCATGAACAGGGTGCCGTCCCGCACCAGGGG
>JBJHAY010000131.1:0-9054 GCA_050485205.1 Gammaproteobacteria bacterium | reverse complement strand
TAACCGTGGCCTCAATTCCGCCTTTACCGTGCGCAAGATTTCCCACGGCGTGGGCGTGGAAAGAACCTTCCAGACCCACAGCAATCTCATCGAGAGCGTCAAGCTGGTGCGCCGCGGCGATGTCCGTCAGGCCAAGCTGTACTACCTGCGCGACCTCACCGGCCGTGCTGCCCGCATCACCGAGAAGCTGGAAAAGAAAAGCTGATTCGGCAAATCGATGGATCGGGGCAGATTGCTGCCCCGATTGATCCTTTCTCGCTTCACTTGCTACAATCCAGCCATTTCCGATCCGTGTCCGCGCGGATGGCTCCGTCGCGATGAGAGGTCAATTTTCCATGAAACTCATGAATATTCTGTCTAGAACCCTCATTGCCGTCGGTGCCTTGACCTTGGTCAGCGCGTCGGCATTGGCTCAGAACGCTTCCCAGCAGGAACAGATCGAGAGTATTCGCCAGGTGCTACTCAGCACCCAGCCCAATCTGCGGGTTGGCGACATTGTCCCCAGTCCCATCGACGGCCTCTACGAGATCAGCATTCAGAATGGTCAGACCATTTTTGCCAGTGCCGATGCCCGCTACCTGATTCCGGGTGATCTTTACGAATTTCGCGCCGAGGGGCTGGTGAACCTGGGAGAGCAACGCCGCGACCGTGACCGCGCCCAGCGCATTGCCGCCCTGAACGAGGCGGACATGGTGGTGTACGAGGCCGAAGGCGAGCGCAAGGCGACGCTCACGGTGTTTACCGATGTTGACTGTCCTTACTGCCGCAAGTTGCACGCCGATGTCCCCGAACTCAACAAACTGGGCATTGCTGTGCGTTACCTCGGGTTTCCCCGTACCGGTCTGAACACGGAAACCCACCAGAAAATGATCTCCACCTGGTGCGCGGAAAATCCCAAGGTCGCCATGACCAGCGCCAAGCGCGGTGGCGCCATCCCGGATGCCAACTGCGACAATCCCATTGCCAGCCAGTATCAGCTCGGCCGTGAAGTGGGAGTGACCGGGACACCTGCCCTGGTGCTGGAGGATGGCACCATCCTGCCCGGCTACATTCCCGTTGAAACACTTTCGGGATACTTGCTGGGCACCACCACCCCCTAAGTCTTCCAGCGTCTTCCAGTAATACCCCAGGGCCGCGGCAAGCGGCCAGTTTTGTTTTGTGGAGCATGATGTTGAAACCGATCAATGTAGGGATTTGCGGTCTCGGAACCGTGGGTTATGGCTCCTTTGGCGTGTTGGCGCGCAACAGCGCCGAAATCGCGCGCCGGGTCGGGCGTGAGGTGAGGGTTTCCCATGTGGCCGCGCGCAGGGTAAGACCGGGTCATGACATTGGGGATGTCAGGTTGAGCAGCGATATCTTTGCCGTGGTCAATGACCCCGAGGTGGACATCGTGCTGGAGCTGATCGGCGGTTATGAGCCGGCCCGGGAACTGGTCTTGCAGGCCATTGCCAATGGCAAGCACGTGGTCACCGCCAACAAGGCCCTGATCGCGGTGCATGGAAATGAACTGTTTGCCGCCGCCAAGGAGAAGAATGTCGTGGTGGCCTATGAGGCCTCGGTGGCGGGTGGCATTCCCATCGTCAAGGCGATCCGCGAGGGGCTGGCGGGGAACCGCATTCAATGGCTGGCAGGCATCATCAATGGCACCGGCAATTTCATCCTGTCGGAAATGCGGGAAAAAGGCAGAAGTTTTGAAAGCGCCTTGATGGAGGCCCAGGCCCTGGGATACGCCGAAGCCGATCCCACCTTCGATGTGGAAGGCATTGATGCCGCCCACAAATTGACCATTCTGGCCGCCATTGCCTTTGGCATACCGCTGCAGTTCGAGACTACCTACACCGAAGGGATCAGTGGTATCAGGCAGGAAGACATTCTCTACGCCGAGGAACTGGGTTATCGCATCAAGCACCTTGGCATCAGCCGCAAGAGCCAGGAAGGCATAGAGCTCAGAGTGCACCCTACCCTGATTTCCGAAAACCAATTGCTGGCCAACGTCAATGGCGTCATGAATGCAGTGATGGTGAATGGCGATGCAGTGGGCTCCACCTTGTATTACGGTGCCGGTGCCGGCGCCATGCCCACCGCTTCCGCCGTGGTGGCTGACATCGTCGATGTGGCGAGAATGATTTCATGTCCGGAACTGAGGGTGCCGGCGCTTGCCTTCCAGGAGGAAAGCCTGTCGTCGGCGCCAGTGGTGACTATCGAGGAAATCACCTGTGCCTGTTATCTGCGCATCATGGCCGAGGACAAGGTGGGCGTGCTGGCCAGGATCACCCAGATACTGGGCAGTCATCAGATCAATATTGAAGCAATCATTCAAAAAGAGCCGAGAACCTATCTGGAGCATGACAAGGAAATCGTGCCCATCATCATTCTGACCCACGACACGCGGGAAGCGGTCATGAACCAGGCCATCGCGGCCATAGAAGCCTTGGATGCCGTGGTGGAAAAAGTTGCCAGAATCCGCATGGACAAGCTGGGCGACTGAGGAAAAACAATCGTGAGATACATCAGTACCAGGGGCAAGAGTCCCGCACAATCCTTTGAAGAAGTGGTTCTTACCGGCCTTGCCCCGGATGGCGGTCTGTACATTCCGGAAAGCTTGCCGGTCCTGAGCCTGGAACAGATTCGTTCCTGGCGAACGTTGTCCTATCAGGCTTTGGCTTTCGAGATCATACGTCTGTTTACCGGCGACAGCATCAGTGAAGTCGAGCTGAGGGATATCATAGAACAGAGCTATGCCAACTTCTCCCATCCCGATATAGCGCCACTGGTCCCGCTCAAGGATAACGAGTGGGTGTTGGAACTGTATTATGGTCCAACACTGGCATTCAAGGACTTTGCCCTGCAATTGCTTGGCCGTCTGTTGGATCACTTCCTGGCCAGACGCCGTCAGCGCGTGGCGATTCTCGGCGCCACTTCCGGTGATACCGGCTCCGCTGCCTTGGAAGGTTGCAAGCATTGCGAATACGTGGACATGTTCATTCTCCATCCCCACAACCGGGTGTCGGAGGTGCAGCGTCGGCAGATGACCTCCATTCAGGGTGACAACATCAACAATATCGCCCTGGAAGGTAACTTTGACGACTGCCAGCAAATCGTCAAGCAGTCCTTTGCGGATCAGAGTTTTTTACCTGAAGGTTATCAATTGGCCGCGGTCAACTCCATCAACTGGGCCCGCATCATGGCCCAGATCGTGTATTATTTTTATTCAGCCTTGAAGTTCATCGACAAGGCGCCGCTGGTGTCATTCTCGGTTCCCACTGGTAATTTTGGTGACATCTATGCAGGCTATCTCGCCAAGCGCATGGGACTGCCGGTGAACCAGCTGATCATCGCCACCAATCGCAACGACATCCTGCATCGTTTCATCAGCGGCAACCAATACAATAAAACCCCGCTGCAGCCCTCCCTGTCGCCAAGCATGGATATCATGGTATCCAGCAATTTCGAACGTTTCCTGTTTGACCTGTTCAAGGGCGATGCCGAGCGTGTTACCGCTTTCGTCACAGGCCTGGGTGTTGAACCCATGGAAGTCAGCGAGGCCGAGTGGTCGCGTGCCAGGAAGGTGTTCGACAGTCACAGTGTCGACGACGACACCACCTGTCAGGTGATCCGGGAAGTATTCGAAGAGTGTGGTTTTTTACTGGATCCGCATACGGCCGTGGGGGTCAAGGCGGCGCGGGTTTGCAGACGGGACCCTGAAATCCCCATGATTACCCTGGCCACCGCCCACCCGGCTAAATTCTCGGATGCCATTGAGAAAGCCGGCTTGCAGCCACCGTTGCTACCGACTCATCTGTCTGACCTGCTGGAACGTCCGGAAAAATATAGCGTGCTGGAGAATGATCTTGGCGCGGTCAAGGCTTTTATTCAGCAAGCCCTGGCAGCACGTAAGTAGCCTGGATATTGCAACAATATTGTTTCACGAAGGCCTTGCAGACCAGACCTGGGCCGGTTTTTTCCGATAGGGAGGGCGCGTGTGCTTGGTGGCGTTGTATGCCAGGCACTCTGCATGCCAGTGGTTAGCGAATATTCAAGGGTTCGGCCAGGATCACCTCGTAGACCCGCTGCTGCTGGTCACGCTCGGCCTCGATAACGATCCTGTCGCCAGGCTGGTGCTGTTCGAGCACATTGAACAGATCATCCATGCTGCCGACGGGCGTACCGTCGACGGCCATGATCACATCTCCCAGGACGTAATCTCCCCGATTGTTTTGGCGCACGCCCACCATGCCGGCCTCTGCTGCCGGCAGTCCTTGTGGCGCGTTGAGAATTGCCAATCCCTTGATGCCCCTTTGCCGGGACCAATTGTCCGGGAGGGTCTCAATGCCGATGCTGGGGCGGATTTCCCGTCCGTATTCCAACAATTGCGGAATGATTTTCTTCACCGTATTGACCGGAATGGCGAAGCCGATGCCAGCGCTGGCGCCGGTGGGGCTCAGAATCTGGGTGTTGACGCCCACCAGTTGTCCCAGTGAATTGAGCAGGGGGCCGCCGGAATTGCCTGGATTGATGGAGGCGTCGGTCTGGATCACATCGCGGATCTTGCGATTGGTGAGGGAGTTGATCTCGCGTCCCAGGGCACTGACCACGCCCACTGTCAGCGTGGTATCGAGGCCAAAGGGGTTGCCGATGGCGATCACCTTGCGGCCCACTTCCAGTTGCGAGGAATCCCCCAAGGGCAGCGGCGAGAGTTGTGTGGAGGGAGCATCGATGCGCAACAGGGCCAGGTCCTTGTCCTCCGCCAGGCCCACGACCTGGGCATCCCAGTTGGTCTGATCCTGCAGGGTGATGGTGATGCGATTGGCGCCCTGGATCACATGGTAGTTGGTGACGATCAGGCCGCTGTCATCCCAGACAAAGCCGGTGCCGCTGCCGCGGGGAATTTCCTGCATGTTGAGAGAAAAAAAGTTACGCTGACGTACCGCGGTGTTGACAAATACCACTGAGGGGCTGGCGGCACGAAATATCTCGATGTTGTTGGACTCGTCCTCGGTCTTGAAACTGAGATAGTCCGGTGTGGCGGCCCGTGCCGGCGCCGTCAAGCCCAGCAACAACATGAGCATGAGGTGCAGGGCATGGTGTATTGTCTTCATTGCGTTCCCTTGTGGTTCATGTGTGATTCATGGTTGTCTTGGCCTTGGCGCGTGGATGCCAACCCTGGCAGTTAGGCTTCCTGATATCGGCGAAAGTTCCTCATCATGGCGCTATGTCGGTCGCCCCATTGATAGATCATGATCATTTTTAGGCTGTTGCCATAAGCAGTAAGATAAGGGTCCTGACGAGCTTTGCAAGGGGGACATCATGGCAAGGGATTCACCTCAGACCGTCGCCGAATTCATCATGGATGCCTGCTCCAGGCACCGGGGCCGTACCGCCTATACCTGCATGGGCGCGAGCCTTGGCTATGAGGATCTTGCTCGCCACAGTGAGTGGTTCTGTGCCTGGCTGAGAACACACAGTGGCTTGCAACCGGGTGATCGCATTGCCATTCAACTGCCGAATCTGCTGCAGTACCCAGTGGTGGTGCTGGGAGCCCTGCGCGCCGGGCTGGTAGTGGTGAACACCAATCCACTTTACAGCCCCAGGGAACTGGAGTTGCAACTGCGTGATTCCGGGGCCCGCGCCCTGGTGGTGCTGGCCAATGTGGCCGCCAGCGCCAGTGAAGTGGTGGCCAACACCAGCGTGGAGCGGATAATCGTCACCGATGTTGGGGATTTGCACCCAACGCCCAAGCGCCAGTTGCTCAATTTCGTGGTCAGGCACGTCAAGCGCCTGGTGCCGGCCTACCATTTCAGCGAGGTACTGAGCCTGCGCCGGGCTTTGGCCCTGGGAGGCAAGTCGGGCGGGGCAGGCGCTGTCTGCCTCCGGCATTCCCTGCCGGAACATGCGGATCTGGCCCTGTTGCAATATACCGGCGGTACAACGGGCGTGTCGAAGGGCGCCATGCTGACCAATGCCGGTTTATTGGCCAATGTGGGACAGTTGGCGGAGCGTCTGGGTGAAGACTGTCCGCAGCAGGGGGACGTCATCGTGGCACCCCTGCCGCTGTACCATATCTACGCCTTCAACGTCGGCGTGCTGTTTGCGCTCCACAAGGGCTGGCATAGCATCCTGATCCCCAATCCCCGCGATATCAATGCCCTGGTTCAGGCAATACGTCCATACAGAATCGCCGGCATGGTCGGTATCAACACGCTCTACAACGCGTTGATCATGAACAAAGCCTTCGCCGCACTGGATTTTTCCAATCTCAAGCTCTGTAGCGCCGGCGGCATGGCGCTGTCGATGCGCACCTCCCGGCGCTGGTTGGAAATGACGGGATGCCGGATCACCGAGGGTTATGGACTCACGGAGGCTTCTCCACTGGTGAGTTGCAACAGTGCCAAGGCCTTTCAGGAAGGCACGGTTGGTATCCCGGTACCCGGCACCGAGCTGAGAATCGTGGCCCCCGAGGGACGACAAATCCTGCCCTGGGGAGAAGCGGGGGAACTATGGGTGAGAGGGCCACAGGTGATGGCGGGGTACTGGCGCAATCCCGCTGAAACCGCGAAAGTGCTGGAGGAGGGAGGTTGGTTGCGCACGGGAGACGTGGCGGTAATACAGAAGGATGGCTTCGTGCGCATCGTGGATCGCCTGAAGGATGTCATGATCGTGGGTGGGTACAACGTCTATCCCAGCGAAATCGAGGACTATGTCTGCCAGCATCCCAAGGTCCGGGAAGCAGCGGCCATTGGCGTGCAGCGGGGGGAAAACGGCGACAAGGTGAAGTTACTGGTAGTGCCGGCCGACCCCGATCTTGGCCGCGAGGAAGTGCTTGATCATTGCAGGCGGGGTCTTGCGTCTTACAAAGTCCCCAGGCTGATCGAATTCCGGGATAGCCTGCCCAAGACCAATGTGGGCAAGGTGTTGCGCAGAGCGCTCAGGGAAGAATAGTTGATCTGGGTCATGAAACCCTGTGCGGACAATACTCATCAGTGGGCTCAAGTTCCATAATGAACCACTTACTTTGTTGTTGTGCCTGGCTTGCCCATAAGTAATAACTATTGGATTGATACAAACAATCAACTATTGCCACGCAGTCCAAGGAGCGTATAGTTTTTGCTGTCATGAGAATGGCAAACGCTGCCACAACCATCACGCATCACGAAATCTGAACAATGATCCGGCTACAAACGGCGATGATTGCCAATGGGTCAGTCAACTTGGGGGGATGAAGCGAATGTCCAGAGCACCCTTGTTATTGCTGTGTTTGTTGTTCGGCGCCTTTCAGGCCCATGCCGATGCCCCCCCTGCCTTCGATCCCGTGCCACAACCGGTACTCTTGCAGTATCTGGGCGGCAAGGGCGTGTTCGAACTCATTGATGCCCGCTCTGCCGAGGAATATGCCTCGGGCCATGTGTGGGGCGCGGTCAACGTCCCCCATGACAGTGATCTCAAGGCCATGACAGCGCTGCCCGAGGACCTGGATCGGTCAGTGGTGCTGTACTGCAAGACCGGCAAGCGCGCCAATGCCCTCAAGCAGCGTATGTTGGCCATGGGCTACACCGATGTGAAGGTGCTGTCGCCGGTGCAGATGATGTGGGCTGGGGAACTGCCGGTGTTCAATTGTGCCGTCACTGATGTGGAGGCCGCCATCACCACCGCCGCCAGGCCGCTGGAACAGGCGCGGCCTCAATCGTCCCCGCTGCAAGAATCCCAGTTGTTGCAATGAGGAGAGCGAAGATGAAAAAGTTCGTGCCTTTGTTGCTGGTGTCATTGGTGGGTTGCGCCACTTCCAGTGCCCAGCCGCCCGCCAGTGGAGCTGAAGCCGTCATTCTGGGCTTGCCGCCACTGCCGGTGCCCGCGTCCAATCCCCAGACACCCGCCAAGATTGCCTTGGGGGAACGGCTGTTCATGGATGAGCGCTTCAGCAGCACCGGCACTGTCAGCTGTGGTACTTGCCACGATCCGGACAAGGCTTTCACCGACAGCCCACTGCTGGTATCCGTGGGTATCGAGGGCCTGACCGGTACCCGCAACGCGCCGACAGTGGTCAATTCCGCCTTCAACAAAACCCAGTTCTGGGATGGGCGTTCTCCAGACCTTGAGGATCAGGCGCAGCATCCCTTCGTGAATCCGGTGGAAATGGGGCTGCAAAGCCACCAGCCCATCATCGACACCATTCGCGGTGATACAGCCTATGTGCGGGAGTTCCGCAATGTTTTCGGCGTGGAAGCGGCGCAGATCAATATCGAGCATGTCAAGCTGGCAATAGCGTCTTTCGAGCGCACAGTGATTTCCGGCAACAGCCCTTTCGACCGCTGGTATTTTGGCGGCGAGGAAAATGCCATCAGCGAATCCGCCAAGCGTGGCTTCCAGGTCTTTCTCAAGGAGGGGCGCTGTGTGTCGTGCCACACCATTGAACAGGATCATGCGCTGTTTACAGATCACAAGTTCCATAACATCGGCATCGGTATCAATCAGATGCAGGATCGGGTAGTGGAGTTGGCCTCATCCTTCCTGCAAGCCAAGGCGCAGGGCCTGGATGTGGACGTTGCCGTGCTCACCGACGACAACTTTTCTCATTTGGGGCGTTTTGCCATCACCGAGGATTTGGCCGACATGGGGGCATTCAAGACCCCAACCCTGCGTAATATCGCGGTGACCGCCCCCTACATGCATGATGGCAGCATCGCCACACTTGATGAGGTCATCGAGCACTACGATCACGGTGGTGTCACCAATGAGGATGATCCCGTCAATGATTTTCTCAGCGGTGGTATCCGCCCCCTGGGACTCACGGAACAGCAGGAAGAGGACCTGATCAATTTTCTGGAAACCCTCACCAGCCCTGAACATGCGAGGTAGGCCGAGATGACAGCCAGCAGACGCAGCTTCTTGAAAAAAACCGGGACTGCCGCCATCGCCGGGGTGGTACCCGTCAGCCTCATCAATATAGCCGGTGCCCAGGATGGGCAGGACTTCACCTTCGCCTATATCTCTGACTCACATATCCAGCATATCCGTGGCAATCAATTCGTCCGCAACTGGGATCGCGGCCTCATCAGC
>JBJHAY010000130.1:0-9064 GCA_050485205.1 Gammaproteobacteria bacterium | reverse complement strand
GCCACCGCCATTGCCGCCCGTAAACTCTGCATTCCCGTGGCCCATGTGGAAGGCGGCATCCGTTGCGGCGACTGGAGCATGCCGGAGGAAATCAACCGAGTGGTCACCGATGCCATCACCAACTGGTTTTTTACCACCAGCGCAGTGGCCAATGCCAATCTGCGCAAAGCCGGAGTGGAGGACGACAGGATATTTTTCGTGGGCAATACCATGATCGATACCCTGCGGGCCAACCTGCCACGTCTGCGCCCCCCTGATTTTTGGGAGGCACTGGGCCTACTGGCTGGGGAGTATCTGGTGCTTACCCTGCATCGCCCTGCCAATGTGGATCGAGGCGATCACTTCAGCCGCATGTTGCTGACGGTAGCGGAAGGCGTTCAGGGCATGCCGGTAATTTTTCCGGTGCATCCGCGCACCGCCAAAACCCTGGCGCAGGTACTGGATCTGCCGGACAATCTCAAGCTGGTGAAGCCGCAGCCCTATCTTGAATTTAACTACCTGGTCAAGAATGCCAAAGGTGTGATCACTGATTCCGGCGGCATCACGGAAGAAGCTACTGTGCTAGGCATTCCTTGCATGACCTTGCGTGACAACACCGAGCGGCCCGAGACCATTACGGTGGGTACCAACGAATTGATAGGCACCGACCCTGCCAATTTACCGCCGGCCATGGCGCGCCTGCTGCGGGGCGGATGGAAGCAGGGCGGCATTCCCGAGTTGTGGGATGGCCGGGCCGGCGAACGCATCGTGGCGGCGCTGGCAGGCTTGCTGCCTGCTGCATGATCGGACAATATTGGCACACTTTACGCCACCTGCGTCCCATCCAGTACTGGGGACGGGTTTGGCACAGGTTTTATCGGCCCTTGCCGGAGAATAAATCTGCCCCGGCCTTGCGTCAGGCCCATTCGACTGCCGGCTGGCATGGTTGTGACCGTGCGCCTTCCATGCTTGGTCCCAGTACTTTCCGCTTTCTCAATCAGGAAGCCGGCCTTGCTGGTCCTGCTGACTGGCAGCGGCAGGATCTGCCCCTGCTGTGGCGCTACCACCTTCACTATTTCGACGATCTCAATGCCGCGGATGCCCCCGCACGTCGGGATTGGCACCAGGCTCTGATTCAACGCTGGATCACAGAAAATCCACCAGCGCAGGGCAGTGGCTGGGATCCTTATCCATTGTCCCTGCGCAGCGTCAACTGGATCAAATGGCAGTTGGCGGGCAACACGCTGGATGAAGCCGCCATCCATAGCCTGGCCATGCAGGTGCGGCACCTGCGCAAGCACCTGGAATTCCACCTCTTGGGCAATCATCTGTGGGCCAATGCCAAGGCACTGGTGTTTGCGGGTTGCTGCTTCGAGGGGAGGGAAGCCAGGTTGTGGCTGAAGGCGGGCCTTGTGCTGTTGCAGAAGGAGTTGCGCGAACAGGTCTTGCCTGATGGCGGACATTTTGAACGCAGCCCCATGTACCATGCCATTGTGCTGGAGGATGTGCTGGATCTCTTGCAATTGTCCGCTTTCTACCCAGGCTTGCTGCCAGGGACTTTGATTGACAGTTTGGAAAATACGGCCGCTGCCATGCTCTACTGGCTGGATGCCATGACGCACCCGGATGGCGGCATTGCCTTTTTCAACGATGCAACCCATGAGGTCGCACCTCGCTTTCAGGATCTCTATCGCTATGCCCTCAGTTTCGACCTGTCCTTGATGCCTCTCCTGCCTCCGGCCCTTATGAACCCCCTTTACCTTTCTCATTCCGGTTATGTTGTCCTGCGCCTGCCCGGCATCTGCCTGATGGCCGATGTTGCACCCATTGGCCCTGACTATCAGCCTGGTCATGCCCATGCCGATACCCTCAGTTTCGAGTTGTCACTTTATGGTCAGCGCATGATCGTCAACAGTGGCATCGACCGCTATGGCTGTGATGCGGAACGCCTGCGTCAGCGCGGCACGGCGGCACATAGCACGGTGACAGTGGATGGCGCGGATTCCTCGGAAGTCTGGAGCGGTTTCAGGGTGGCGCGCCGCGCCAGGCCCCATGGGGTGAGTGTGGGCACGGAATGGCAAAATCAGCAGATTTCCGCCTGGCATGACGGCTATCGGCGCTTGCCGGGACGGGTGAGCCATCAGCGGCAGTGGGAGGCCGCGTTTGGACGTTTGCTGGTGACTGATTGCATGAACGGCCGTTTTGGAGAAGCGCTGGCGCGTTTCTATCTGCATCCGGCGGTGACGGTGGAAGAGGTGACTGCACGGACTTGCCGTTTAATGGCCAATGAAGTGGCAGTGGCATGTGAGGTGATTGGTGGTAGTTTATGGGTGGAGGATACGGAATATTTTCCGGCCTTTGGGGTGAGGCAGGCCAATCGCTGTCTGGTAGTGAAGCTTGAAGGTGAGCGTTGTGAAACCCTCTTTACCTGGTAGCACAAACCCTGTAGGAGCCTGCTTGCAGGCGACCTTGGCTTTGTCGCCTGCAAGCAGGCTCCTACAGTAAATTATGCATATTTTGTTTTTGACTGATAATTTTGCTCCAGAGGGAAATGCCCCGGCAACACGCACTTTTGAGCATGCGCGCGAGTGGGTGAAGCAGGGGCACCAGGTGACGGTGATCACCGGGGCACCGAACTTTCCCGAAGGCAAGGTGTATGAAGGTTATCGCAACCGATTTTTTCAGCAGGAGACCATGGATGGCATCATCGTGCGCCGTGTCATTACTTATATCACCGCCAATGAGGGTTTTATACGCCGCATTCTTGATTATGTTTCCTTCATGATTAGTGCTTTTGTCAGCGGGCTGTTCGTAAAAAAACCTGATGTGATCGTGGCCACTTCACCACAGTTCTTTTGTGCCGTGGGGGGCTGGATGCTGGCAGCGGTGAGGTGCAAACCATTTATCTTCGAACTGCGGGATATCTGGCCGGCTTCCATCACGGCAGTGGGCGCCATGAAACCTTCCCTCAGTATTCGTCTGCTGGAAAAGCTGGAACTGTTTCTCTATCGTCGCGCCACCCGCATCGTGTCGGTAACCCATAGCTTCAAGCGGGAACTGGCTGCGCGCGGCATTGACGAGAGCAAGATAAGCGTGGTAATCAATGGCGTAGACCTGAGCACTTATCAACCCATGCCTCGCGATGCTGAGTTGAGCAAGGCCCATGGTCTTGAGGGCAAGTTCGTGGCGGCCTATATCGGCACCCATGGTTTGGCACATGCCCTGGATAGCATCGTAGAGGCAGCCGAGGCGCTGAAGCAGAGAGATGATATTCGCATCCTGTTTGCGGGTGGCGGTGCCGACGCGAGGCGCATTCATGGGATGATAGAGGCGAAAGGACTGGACAATGTGGTCTTCATGGGCAGGCAGGAGAAGCGCATGATGCCCAGAATATGGTCTCTGTGCGATGTCTCCATCGTCCACTTGCGCGACTCTGTGGTGTTCCGCAGTGTGATACCTTCCAAGATATTTGAGTCCTTTGCCATGGGACTGCCCATTCTCATCGCTGTGCCGGAAGGAGAGGCCACCGCCATCGTTTGCCAGGCACATGCGGGACTGCTGGTGCCACCGGAAAATGCCCAGGCCCTGGCAGCAGCCATCACGAGGATGGCGGATGATACAGCCCTGATGCAGGCATTACGGCAACATGCCCTTGAAGCGGCGCCGTGTTATGACAGGGCTGTGTTGGCGGATCACATGCTGAAAGTGTTTGCAGATGTTATATAAAGCAGAGATTTTTTTTGATGGAAAGCGCTGATCAGTTTCGTTGCCTGGTTCATTGGCACAATGGGGAACCCATGTATCCGGGCCGGGCTTACCGCTTGCAGATTGGCGGCAGGGAGGCCAATGCCGCGGTGTCGAGCCTCAGGCATCGCGGTAATGGGCAGAGCATGGCCCAGGTGCCTGCCGCCTTTCTTGCTCAGGGCCAGTCAGGCCTTTGCAATATCAGTCTCGATCAGGCCTTGCCCTTTGCCCCCTTCGAGAAAGATCCAGCCTATGGCAGTTTCATGCTCTATGACAGATTCAGCGGCGAGGCGGTGGGCAGCGGGCAGATCGAATATGCCCTGCGGCGTGCCGCCAATATTCCGGTGCAGCATTTCACCCTCGACAGGGCCACCAGGGCTGGGCAGAAGGCCCAGACGCCGGTGCTGCTGTGGTTCACCGGGCTGTCGGGGGCGGGCAAGTCCACTATTGCCAACCTTGTGGAACAGCATCTTTTCGCCCAGGGGCGGCATTCCTATATTCTCGACGGCGACAATATCCGCCATGGTCTTTGCCGCGACCTGGGCTTCACCGATGCCGACCGGGTGGAGAATATCCGCCGTGTCACCGAGGTGGCCCGCTTGATGCTAGATGCGGGACTGATTGTGCTCACGGCCTTCATTTCCCCTTTTCGCGCTGAGCGCGAGCAGGCCCGGCAGTTGGTGGGGACCGAGGATTTTGTGGAGATTTTTGTGGATGCCCCCCTGGCGCTGGCGGAAGCGCGGGATGTAAAGGGCTTGTATCGCAAGGCGCGCAGCGGAGAGTTGCTGAACTTCACCGGCATTGATTCCCCCTATGAACCTCCAGAGGCACCGGCCCTGCACTTGCATACTGATCAGGAGAGTGCGGAGCTGAGCGCGGCGAAGGTGGTGGCCTTTCTACAGAAGCGCGGAGTGATACTGTAAGAGCTTGAAGGCAGGCGGCCGGGGCTTTGTAATCTGCAAGCAAACTACAGGGGAAAATAGGATTCGGAGGGATTTGTGGGTGAATTGAAAATTGCTGTCATCGGGCTCGGCTATGTGGGGCTGCCGCTGTGTGTGGAGTTTGCGCGCAAGTATGCGGTGGTTGGCTTTGATATTTCGCGGCGGCGTATAGCTGAGTTGAGACAGGCCGTTGATCGGACGCTGGAAGTAGAAGCCGATGAATTGAGGGCTGTGATGGTGGATTCCCTTATGGAAGCGACACCTGTTCGCGGCTCATTGTTGTCGTCTGCAGGCCAGGCTTGCGTGGGGTTGGTCGTCTCCTCAGATTCCCAGGATATTGCTGATTGCAATATCTACATAATCACCGTGCCTACCCCCATCGACAAGAATCGCCGTCCAGACCTGGGCCCGCTCTTGAGTGCTTCTGAAACTGTCGGCAAGGTACTGAAGCAGGGTGATCTCGTCATCTATGAGTCTACTGTCTATCCCGGTGCCACCGAGGAAGACTGTGTGCCTGTTTTGGAACGTATCTCTGGATTGATTTTCAATCAGGATTTTTTCTGCGGCTATTCTCCTGAACGCATCAACCCTGGTGATAAAAAGCATAGTGTTACCAATATTCTGAAAATAACGTCCGGTTCTACCCCGGAAGTGGCGGATAGGGTGGATGCGCTCTATGCCAGCATTATCAACGCGGGCACTCACAAGGCATCCAGCATCAGAATTGCGGAGGCTGCGAAAGTCATTGAGAATGCCCAGCGCGATCTCAATATTGCCTTCGTCAATGAATTGGCCATGCTCTTCAATCGCATGGGGATTCCTACTCGCGAGGTGTTGGCGGCGGCAGGCACCAAGTGGAATTTCCTGCCCTTCAAGCCCGGTTTGGTGGGGGGGCATTGCATCGGGGTTGATCCTTACTACCTGACCCATAAAGCCCAGGAGATTGGCTACAACCCCGAGGTCATCCTGGCGGGGCGGCGTCTCAATGATGGCATGGGGGCATATGTGGCGGGACAGATTGTGAAGCTGATGATCCGCAAAGGCTTGCGGGTAGATGGCGCCAGGGTCTTGGTGCTGGGCATCACTTTCAAGGAAAACTGCCCCGATATTCGTAATTCCAGGGTAATTGACGTGGTGCGGGAACTAGCGGATTTTGCTTGTGAGGTCGATGTGTTCGATCCTTATGCCGATGTCGAAGAGGTACGGGAAGAATATGGCATGGAGTTGCTCAGGGGAGGAGGCCTTGACTCAGAAGCTGGATTTATTGAAGGCAACGATGTTCAACAGGCCAGATCATTGCAGCAGGGCACATTGTTACAATCGGTCTTGGATTTTTCCGCTTATGGCGCCGTGGTGTTGGCGGTGGCCCATGACGCCTTTGCTGGGTTGAGTTTGCCTGCGAATGATCATCAGGTGATATACGACATCAAGGGGCTGTTGCCATACTCTGATGGCGCCTTGTAGCACTGCCCCGGTGTCGCACCGGTCTTCCTGCCGTCACCCAGACCAAGTCATGTGTGACGGCATATTGTAGAGCAGATATTGCTGGGGCTTGGACAAGCTTGCTCCTCATACAGGTTTTTTTATGAAGCTTCTGGTTTGCGGTGGTGCTGGCTATATAGGGTCTCACATGGTCAGGCGCTTGCGAGTTGGTGAGCATGACGCAGTTGTATTGGATGATCTCTCCACGGGGCATCATTGGGCTTTGCCTCCTGGCGTGGAATTCTTGCAGGTCAACCTGCTGGACAGCGCCGCGCTTGACAAGGCACTTGAAGGCAAGAGTTTCGACGCCGTCATTCATTTTGCGGCCAAGTCCCTAGTGGGGGAGTCTGTGACAGACCCTGCTCTGTACTATGCGGGCAATGTCACTGGCACGCTCAATCTGTTGGCCGCCATGCGCAAACATGGCATAGCTGACATTGTATTCTCATCCACTGCTGCGGTATTTGGTAATCCGCTGCGGGACTTCATCGATGAGTCACATCCTCTTGCGCCGATCAACCCCTATGGCCACAGTAAACTGATGATCGAACGGGTGTTGGCGGATTTTGCCAGGGCCTATGGCATGAATGCGGTCTGTCTGCGCTACTTCAATGCAGCTGGCGCCGACCCCTTGGGGGATATCGGCGAGGCCCATGAACCTGAGACCCACCTGATCCCGAATATTCTTCAAAGCCTGGTGGACGGAGCGGGGCCGGGCACAAGGGTGAAAGTATTCGGGAACGACTATCCAACTCCAGATGGCACTTGCGTGCGTGATTACATTCATGTCAATGATCTGGCTGAAGCTCATTTGCTGGCCTTGGGCTTTTTACAGAAAAATCCTGGCTTTCATACCTTCAATTTGGGGAATGGCCAGGGTTTTTCTGTGTTGGAAGTGATTCAGTCCTGCCAGAGGGTGACCGGGAAAACCATCTCTTACACGGTGGAAGCCCGACGCCCAGGAGATTCACCCAGGCTGGTGGCGGACAGTACTCTGGCTGGAACCAAGCTGGGCTGGCGCCCTGTCTTTGACAATATTGACAGCATCATCGAAACTGCCTGGCGTTGGCACGCCCGTTCTCAACAAGGGGCTGGCTAATGCCAATCTGCTCTGTTGCTTGAATCCTCATCCCACCACAAAGCGATGAAGTAGCAAAAGAAGAGAACCAGGAAACCGTAGAACAGGGTGCTTTCACTGACGCCCATCTGAAACCCGAGCAGTCCCATCCCCCCCAGGGAAATACCCGCGCCCAATAAAACCAGTACCACCTTGATTCGAGACCAGCCCCTGGACAGAAGCCTGTGATGGAGGTGGTCCAGGCCGGGGCTCATGGGTGAATGTCCTTGCAATGGTCGTTTGATCAGGAGCCTGACGGTATCCATGAGCGGAATTGCTATGAACCAGAGTGCCAGGGCTGGTGGCATGATGTCATGGGGGTGTTGGCTTGCCTCGATGAGAAGCCAGGCCAGGGCGAACCCGAGAAAGGTGCTGCCTGCGTCGCCAAGGTACACCATGGCTGGCTGTTTCAAGGGTAGGCGGAAGTTCAGCAGCATGAAGCCCATCAGTGCACAGAACATGATGGTGATGATGTTCACCAAAATCAGCTCGCCCGCCTGCAACGCCATGATGCCGAGAAATGCCAGGGCGATCCCCACCATGCCTCCTGAGAGGCCATCCACTCCGTCACACATGTTGGCTGCATTGATCACGCCGACTGTTGCGAAGACTGTCAGGGGGATGCTGAATATTCCCAGGCCCACCAGACCTTTGCCCAGAAGATATCCCAAGTCATGAAGTTGATTGTCGGCTAGCAGGCACATCAGCACAGCAGCCAGCGCATGGATTGCCATGCGAGCATTGCTGGGCAGGCTATTGCGATCGTCCACCATCCCCACGAATAACACCAAGGCGGAAAGCACCACTAACAGGTGGTAGCGTTCCATCGCGCCAGGGGTCAGAAACACCATGGGCAAGATACCAATGAAGATTGCCAGGCCGCCGATCATGGGTGTTGGAGCCGTGTGTTGCTTGCGTCCGCCAGGTAAGTCGATCAAGCCCCACTTTTCTGCCAGTGGTCTTAATATCAATAAGGCAAGGCAGGTGATGGCAAAGGGAGCGATGACATTGAGTAAAGTCATGAAACTACTGCTTAGGCGGGGTTGTTGGTGAGCATAAGAGGGGGGGCTTGCCCTGTATGGCGGGATTGCGATGCCCCGGTATGCAATAGGGTAGGTGGCAACAACATGCGATGGCCTTTCAGTAATATCTGGATGATCGCGCATGATATGGGCAAGCTGGGAGCAATGTCGAGGACGGCGATTTTATAGATGAGTTTGGTGTTTGGATCGGCTACACTTGCGCGATATTTGGCGAATGAATAACAGGGTGTTCGCGCTGCAATGCGATTGAAGAGTATCAAACTGGCAGGATTCAAGTCCTTCGTCGATCCCACCACCGTCCACTTCCCCAGCAATCTCTGCGCCGTCGTCGGCCCCAATGGCTGCGGCAAGTCCAACATCATCGATGCGGTGCGCTGGGTGATGGGGGAAAGCTCCGCCAAGAATCTGCGCGGCGAGCAGATGACCGACGTCATCTTCAATGGCTCCAGCAACCGCAAGCCGGTGGGGCAGGCCTCGGTGGAGCTGATTTTCGACAACAGCTCGCGCAAGATCACCGGCGAATACGCCGCCTTCAACGAAATCTCGGTGAGGCGCCTGGTCACCGCCGACAGTCAGTCCAGCTACTTTCTCAACGGCACCAAGTGCCGCCGCCGCGACATCACTGACATCTTCCTCGGCACCGGCCTGGGCCCGCGCAGCTACTCCATCATCGAGCAGGGCATGGTGTCGCGCCTGATCGAATCCAAGCCCGAGGAACTGCGCGTCTATATAGAGGAGGCAGCAGGCATCTCCAAGTA